>JAUTWY010000559.1 GCA_030838305.1 Acidobacteriaceae bacterium | reverse complement strand
ACTTTTCCGGTTACGCATTTCGTTTCACCGACGTGTTGGCGTCGCCAATGGGGAGGCAGTCAGAGGCCGCGCATCGCGGTGTCGGAGAGCAAAAAAGGCGAGAGCCACTAGACACAGAGCCGGGCTTAGCCCGGCCGGACTATCAAGAGCCTGCCCTGAGCCTGCCAGAGGAACGGCGGTCCGCACATGGGTTCGCATGACTCGATTTGCGTATGAAGGCATATCGCGCAGCACTGCTGCATAAAGATTCTATGTGTGTAGAGAGATGAGTGGCGACGAGAGCGCGAAAAAGGCTGCGGTTTCCCGGAATGGACATTCCAAGTGAGAGCGGAAGAGGGCCGGACCGAAGTCCAGCCCTCGCCAAAGCTCGTCCAAGGATGACGCCGAAGGTTACTTGAAAGCCTTGACGGCCGCCGCCTCGTCGTCCTTCACATCGAAGACGGTGTAGAGCTTGGTGATCTGAAGCAGGTCGTGCACTTTCTTGGTGAGATGCAGTAGTTTGAGTTCGCCGCCCTGATTCTTTGTAGTGGTAAAAGCGCTGACCAGTTCGCCGATGCCGGAGCTGTCGATGTAGTTGACTTCGGCGAGGTTCAAGACGATCTTCTTGTTGCCTTTGGCGAGCAGATCGCGTACGGTGTCGCGCATGGTGACGCTGCCTTCGCCGAGAGTGATGCGGCCGCTGCAGTCCACAATGGTGACTCCGTCCACCTGCCGAGTGCTAAGTTTCATGCTCACTGAGACCCCTCCTTGCCGCCCGCGGATGAACCGTGGACGTGCTTGATCAATTTCACTTCTGTCCCTGTCTGAGACGGGCGGATTTCCACCACGTCCATGAAGGAACGCATAAGAAAAATGCCGCGTCCCGAAGTCTTAAGCAGGTTCTCCGGCGCCAGAGGATTCGGAATGTTCCCCAGGTCGATGCCTTTGCCCTGATCGCGAATGGTGATGACGAGATCGTCTGAGGTTCGCTCGAAAGCGAGAACCACTTTCTTATCCGGAGCATATGCATTGCCATGGAGCACGGCGTTGACTGCGCCCTCACGCACTGCCATTGAGATCTGCATCACCTCATCTTCTGCAAAGCCCAATTCCGTCGCAATGCGGGTAGCTTTCTCTTCCGCATGGTCCACGGTATCTAGAGTGGAATCGAGCGTGTAGGAGACGGTCTGCTCCATGGCCGGTAAATACTGTGTTAGACCCGCACCTGTCCTCTGGAATGCCCGGTAGGGGCTCGCCGCAAGCCTGCAATCGACGATGCGGTAGTTTGCCTGCGAGAGCGGGGAATTGTCAACGAGGGCAATAGAATGTCGCACTTTGGCTTCCCAGGCTGCGAATATAATTGCACTCCGTGAGCTCAACGCTGAAAGCCCGAATCAAGCATTTTCTGAAGCTACTGACGGTTGCAGTCCTAGCCTCTGGGCTGGGCATCACGATAGTTGTATATGCCGTGGATTATGCGTTGTTCCGATATCGCGTCGCCACGAATCGCGAGCCGTTCGGACAGATGATGGTTTCCAGCTACGACGCAGTAAAGCAGAAAAATGGCAAGACTGAATTCATTTTCAACCCGCCGGAGCAGCAAACCTGCGTCCACGCGCTGTTCCCCCATTCCGGCTTCGTGCCTTGCTGGTACCTGCGACGGCATACCGAGCCGCGTACCGACATCTGATCAGACGGCAAGCCTTCTTGCGCCAGGATTCGGCTACAATGGCGTCACTCGGAATCATGAGGATATGAATGTTTAAGAAACTCGGCTCTTCGTACCTGGTAATCGTCGTGGTTGGCGCAGCACTCACGCTCCTCTCATCGGCCTCAGGGTTATCGGAAGCCCCTGCTGCTGGCGGAAATTCCGACCCGCGACTGGAAAAGGGCTACCGATTCCAGAAAGGTGGTTGGACCTACGTTCATCTGGAAGGATCGCCTGCCGAGATCGGCTTCCAGCACGGTTATTTGCTGGCTCCTGAAATTGCGGATGCGCTGGAGGCGATCCGCCTGTTTGATACGCACCAAACACAGCGCGACTGGGAGTTCTTTCGCAGGACGGCGCGCGAGGTGCTCTGGCCGC
Source organism: Acidobacteriaceae bacterium (assembly GCA_030838305.1). GTDB lineage: Bacteria > Acidobacteriota > Terriglobia > Terriglobales > Acidobacteriaceae > Sulfotelmatobacter. The sequence goes on along the minus strand of JAUTWY010000559.1, from coordinate 14,267 downwards.
ATATCGATGCTGAGTATCAACAGGAGTTGCAGGGCATTGCCGACGGTGTAAAGGCGCATGGAGTCGATTTGGATGTGTACGACATCGTCGCCCTAAACGCGTTTGAAGAAGTTCCGGACTACTACGTGCCCTGGCTGAATAAACGTGAGAAGCAAGCTAAAGCTCCGAAGCTGGCGGCGCCGGGGAACTGCAGCGCATTTATCGCCACGGGTGCCTACACTAAGGATCATCAGATCGTGGTCGCGCACAACAACTGGACAAGCTACCTGGCGGGCGAGCGGTGGGTGATCATCTTCGATATCGTACCGCAGCACGGGCAGCGCATTCTGATGGACGGGTTCCCTGGATTGATTACGAGCGACGACGATTTCGGGGTGAACGCGGCCGGGATCATTATCACGGAGACGACAATCTCGCAATTCGAAGGCTGGGACCCGAACGGCAAGCCGGAATTCATACGTTCCCGCAAGGCTCTGCAATATGCCCGGAGCATCGACGACTACGTAGGCATCATCAAGGAAGGGAACAACGGCGGATACGCCAACGACTGGCTCATCGGCGACCGGAAGACGGGAGAGATCGCCTATCTCGAATTAGGTTTGAAGAATACTCCGCTGTGGCGGACGAAGGATGGATACTTCGTCAGTTCTAACTTCGCGCGCGATCCAAAACTAATTAAAGAAGAGACCAGCGGATTTGATCCCAACGATCGGTCGTCCTCGCCGAATGCGCGACACGCCCGCTGGGAAGACCTGATGAAGCAAGCGAAAGGGAAGATCGACGTTACGATAGCGGAACAGTTCTTGTCAGATCATGTTGACAGCTTCGAGTCGAACAAGCCGCAGCCGAACGAGCGCTCGCTCTGCGGCCACGTCGACGCCTCTTCACGCGGCATCAAGGAGTGGGGTTGGGATGCCTATAATCCTGGCGGTGCGGTGCAGGGCAAGGCCACCGACAGCAAGATGGCGGCCAATATGAGCTTCGTGGCGAGGGCTGGTCACCCTTGCGGCGCGGGTTTCAAGGCGGCTGATTTCCTCGATCATCATCCAGAGTTCTCCTGGCAGAAGCCTCTACTGAGGGACATGAAGGCGGGGCCGTGGACGACGTTTCAGGCGGGACAAACGAAATGAAGGAAACAGTACAGCAATACATCCAACGAGTCACTGGCTACGTCGAAGGGAAACAGCCACAGGCGGTGCAGGCCGCAACGGCCAAGAAGCTCGAGCGCCTGATCAAGGGCGTCTCCACGAGCAAACTACGCAAGCGTCCTGCTCCGGACAAGTGGTCGGTCAGCGAGATTCTGGCGCACCTGGCCGACGCGGAGATTGTCGGCAGTTTCCGCATGCGGCTGATTCTGGGTGCGCCCGGCACGCCTATCGCTGCTTTCGATCAGGATTCCTGGGTAACCAGCGGGCATTATGAGAAGCGTGATCCGCACAAGTCGCTCGAGCAATTTCGCGTGCTCCGGGCAGCGAATCTTGCGTTGCTCAAGTCGCTAAAGCCGGAGCAATGGAAACACTACGGAATGCATTCCGAGCGCGGTCAGGAAACCATCGAACACATCGTCCGCATGTTTTCCGGCCACGATATCAACCATATCCAGCAGATTGAGAGAATACTCGGAAAGTAACCTACGCTTCAGGCCGCAGAGCGAAGACCCCAGAGCTTCCCTGATAAAATGAAAACAAATTAGTGGCGCGGAGAGATGGCCGAGTGGCTGAAGGCGCGCGCCTCGAAAGCGTGTATACCTTAACGGGTATCGGGGGTTCGAATCCCTCTCTCTCCGCCAGTTCTTTTGTGATCTGCACTTCCAGGCTCGTGATACCGACACCGACCCACTTCAGTGAACTGAGACAGCGGTCCCCCCCTTTTGTATTCATGCGGATCGATAGAATGGCTCCTCGCCATCGACTCTCCGCCATGGACCGGCCCGCCACTAATAGACCCATGGTATCCGTCGCGCCAGAAAGTTAGCAATAAAGAGTTCCAATCCGAACTCAAGCCGACGGATGCTTCAGAACGTCTGCCAGAGCATGCATCCGCATTGAGTCGGCCGGGGTCTTCGCGCTTGCTGCGTCCTTTTCCAGCGAAGGCACCATATTCTTCAATTTCGCCAGGTTGCTCTTGTTCATGTGCGACTTCTCCGCGTTTGTAATTGCCTTCTGCAGCTCTGCGATTCGGCTTGAAGGCAGCGCCTGCGACCTCGACAACTGGTCCATGTACGCTTTCGCCACAACCAACTTTGCAGGCCACTCGATCTTTTGCTGGTTTTGCACATTCAGGTCAGCAACCAGAACGGTTTTGGCAGCGTCGATTTCGTTCTGCGTCAGGAATTTGGTCGGCGTTAGCTGAAATACGTCTAAGCCGCGCGCAATCTCCGAACTATAAATGTAGCCGTTGTACCAATATGCGGACCAATCGCCTCCAAGAATCAACGTTTTCGGATCAATGGGTCCGCGATCGAAGTAGGCAATCTCGAACGGGTTCGCCGGATCGGTGAAGTCCATCACGGAAACCCCGCCCTGGTACCATGCCTGGACTTGAACATCCCGGCCGGGAACCGGAATCAGAGAACCGTTGTGGGCCACGCAGTTCTCTGTGTCGCCTTGCGCGGAGGGCAGTTTGTAATAGTTTGCGAAGCTCAGCTTGTCATCCTTCAAACGGAAGATGGCATCTGCACCCCACTTGTTCGGGTCGTTCGGACGGCAACGCGCCCCCAGGCCACCGCCCCACTCGTCGGTGAACACGACTTTGCTGCCGTCGTTCGAGAACGAGGCCGAATGCCAGTAGGAGTAGTTCGGATCATTCACGGCGTCCACACGCTTCGGATGTACGGGGTCCTTGATGTCGAGCACAATTCCGTTCCCGGAGCACGCGCCTGCTGCCAGCCCGATCGCCGAGTAAACGGTGATGTCGTGGCATTGGTCGGTGTCCGCCGGCTTCTCCGCGCCCTTTTTGCCATGCGTACCGCCGTTATTCAGGCCGTTGATCGCGCCCGTGCGCGGATCGATAAATACCCGCGGACTCGAGACGACCTTCGCGTCTTGCGGCGCAGCCACTGGAACCTTGATGACATCGATACGAAACAGCGCTGTATTCGGGTCTTTGTCCGGTTTTTCCCCGGAACACCCGGCCAGTTCTTCCGGCTGGCGCACAAAGGACGTCCCCGACACGTAAATGTAAACGTTGTCCTTGTCGTTGGGATCGGTTACCAGGGTATGGGTGTGGGATCCGCGGCACGTCTGCACTGCTGCGACCTGCTTGGGATTCTTGATGTCGGAAATGTCGAAGATCCTTACGCCGCGGAAACGCTCCTTTTGCGCTACCGGGATGCGGCGCTTTTTTTCCTTTTCTTTCTCTTTGTCTTTGTCGGTGTCTTTGTCTTTATCTTTGTCTGTGCCATCACTCTTATCTTTGGCTCTATCTTTGTCCTCGTCGGCGGGCGGCGGAGGTTCCGGCGGAAATCCCTCAACGCCGCAATCCAGCCGTCCATTCGGCATCTCTACGGACATAAACATTAGATTTTTGTATACCGATACATCGCCCTGTCCCCCCGGACAGACCATCGAGGTCAGCAACTGCGTCTTTGCCGGATGGGAGATGTCGTAAATACTCACGCCGTAAAAATTCCCTTGGAACAGGTGGTTGCCCTGGAAGGCAAGATCCGAGTTGGCAAACGCAAGTTGCGCGATCAGCAAGTGCGCCAGCTTTGGAAGCTTCTTGTTGTTACCCATGCCGAGCCGCCCAACCATGGTCTCCACCTTCGGGTCATCGGGATCTGCGGTTCCGAGTTGAAACGCGTCCGGCTTCTTGAGCAGCAAGATGTGCTCGATGCCCATGGCAGCTTCACCTGCGTCATAAAGTCCCGGCGCAAGCTTGGCGCGTGGATCATTCGGATCCGACCCCGTCATTCCCGGCGGCAGTGTTGGGGCCTTCTCTGGAACGAATAGATTCTCCTCTTCGTCCTCAGCCTCCTTCTCGGAGGGTGGAGTCGCGGGCTTCTGCGCCTGTTCCTGTGGCGGAGCGGCGGGCGGCTGCGCTTGTGCGTGAGTTCGGTTTACAGCGAAAGAAAAAATAAGGGCGACCCACACCACACTCAGAGCAAGACTCGGAAATCGGTTCATCGTTTCTCCTCTAGTGTCTCTTTTTTCAACATAGTGTCCATGATACGTATCTCGACTCGTTGTGTATTGTCCGCATCGGTAGCGAAGTTGAATAGCTCGGCGTCCTGTCCAGCGCCTGCGGTGTCGAATAGTTCTTTTACCATGGTCAACGCGCCGTTGTGATGTTGTATCATCCCCGCCAAAAATAAGCGGTCAAATTCGATGCCCTTCGCGTTCTGTAGCGCCTCCATCTGCTGGGGCGTAAGCATTCCCGGCATCCGTGCCATCGTATGGTGCGACATATCCATGCCGGGCATTTTCGGCATCGCTTTCGGAACTAATTCGGCCCGGGCCGCCAGCCAACGCGTCATGAAATGGATTTCGTCCGACTGCGAGCTACTGATACGTGCCCCCAAGGAACGCAGGTCTTTGTTCTGCGTATGCGACGGAATCATCGCCGTCATCTCCACCGCTTGTGCATGATGCAGGATCATGCCCTGCATGAACTCCACGTCCGCTGGCGACCGTGGGGGCAGGATTGCCCGCGTCGACGACGGCAGGGTCTTGCTCGGAGCACCCGGTGCGCCGGGTTGCACAACCACAGGCCTCGTTGGGTTAGTCTGTTGTGCGCGCGCAGCGGAGGAGAATAAAAGTGCGGAAAGGCTCGCAACGACGAGCAATGCATGCACTACAACTCGGGCACAGCCGGGTTTGGGCTTCAGCGTGTGCTTGCGGCGGGGGGATATCTTCATTTGGACGAAGCTGAAATCTTGTCACGAAATCGGAAATTTTGAAAGAGGGAAACGAGAACGACAAACCGGCCAGCGGGTCGGGTTTCTTCAAGAATGTCGTTCGCGAGGGGTATCTGCGGCCAATCCGACGATTTTGAGCGGTTGGTGGGCGATCCTGAAGTCATCTGGACGGGGCCCCAAGCGGATCAGTACAGAGAAGTCAGCCCGAGATTCGGCGTCATGAAGATCAACCCGCTCGCCGATTGGTCAGGCGAGCGCGTATGGCAGTACCTTCGCCGGCGGAAGCTGCCCTACCACCCTCTTCAAGACCAGAATTATCCGAGTGTCGGCTGCATGCAGTGCACGCGCCCGGTAAACCCGGGAGGAAGATCCGCGGGCCGGCCGCTGGCCAGGATTCGCGAAAACTGAATGCGGCCTCCACACACCTCAGGCCGAAACGCCTCTCCGCAAGATCTGCAGGACTCTCGCTCCCACTAACCTCACGAGAACTTCGCAAGAGACCCCGCGAGTTTTCTAGGATTTGCGACCCATCCTTAACGGCGGCTCTTAAAAAACGTCTGCAGTACTTCTGCGCAACGCCCTGCCAGTACACCCCTACGGACTTCCATGTGATGGTTCAGTTGAGGGTGATTTACTACCTGCATTATCGATTGCACCGCGCCCGCCTTGGGATCGTCCGCGCCGTACACCAGGCGTTTGATCCGGGCGTGCACCATCGCTCCGGCACACATGGAGCATGGTTCAATGGTAGCGAACAGCTCGCACTCCGCCAGGCGGTGATTTCCGACGGTTGCGCCCGCGTTACGCAGAGCGACGATCTCGGCATGGGCTGTGGGGTCAGAGTCGCTGATATTGCGGTTCCAGCCCCGTCCAATAATGTGTGCGTCGCATACGACAACTGCTCCCACCGGCACCTCTCCGGCTTCGAGGCCGCGCTGCGCATCGCGCAGTGCTTCTTCCATCCATAACTCGTCAGGGCCGGTCGCTAGCCGGTTGTCGTTGGTGCTTGGCACGGGAAGCTCCACGCAGCAGGGTACCACTTTGCGGAATTTCCATCGCCGCGGGGTAGGCGGCCGTGATGCGCTGCTCTTCCCCATCGCGACGCCCACACCCAATCAGATCAGGCTAAGCACCGAGCGCACTACATCGGGGATCACAGCTCGAATGATGGCTGGCACCAGAATCATAATCACCGGATAAGCAATGGCGAGAACCGGCAGGGCCAGCAGCATTCGGGCTTTCGGTGTCAAATTGGCGAGATAGGCTCGCATCGCACCCTCTGCTTTAAATACGAAAGCAGGGGCTAGAAAGTTCCGCGGAGTACTATTCGAAAGCCGTTGCGCGGAACCTGGCACGGGCAACTGGCAACTACCAACTACTCGGTGTTATGCTTACCCCGATATGGGGATGCAAAGCCTGCTGCGCAAAGTCTTTCTGATTGACCTTCTTCAAGGACTGAAGGTCACGTTTCGCTATCAAGATCCCAAGGAAATCTATACCGAGCAATATCCCATGGAGCGGCCGCAGGTGGCGGAGCGCTACCGGGGCGCGCCGCGGCTCAATGTTAATCCGGATACCGACGAAACCATGTGCATTGCCTGCGACCTGTGTGCGCTGGCCTGCCCGGAAAATCTGATCGTAGTCTCCAGTGCGCGCAACGAGCACACCCGCCGCAAGGAACTTACCAATTTCACCTACGACCTGAGCCGCTGTATGTTCTGCGGCTTGTGCGAGGACGCCTGTCCTGTCGACGCGCTCGAACTAACGCAGGATTTCGAACTTGCCAGCTACACTCGCGAGGGCTGGATCTGGGATCGTGAGACGTTGGAAAAAGGTCCGCAGCCTACGCAGTACCGGAAGTAGCCGCGTTCTCCCATTTGTCCCGAAAATTAAGGTAACCGATCACCGAACCGCATGGGCCTCTTCGATTCTTTTCGTAAAGAAGAAGTAACAAACTCCAAGGTGTTGGTCTGCCAACTTGCCGGGGCCGATCTTCGGCCTAAATTCGATGAGCAGGTAAAGTCCGACCTTCGCGTTTACCAGCGCTTTTATCCCTCTGCCTCCAGTGCGATGTTTACTACCGTCGCTGAACTGCGAGGTGCAGTTGGTCATCAGTACGACATTCTTCATCTATTCTGTGAGCTGGCCGCAACCGGCGCCGTCAGCGACGCTTCCGGTGATCGCATTACCGGGACGGAACTTCTGAAAGGGGCGGTCGACTCTGGCATAAAGCTGTTGTGGATCGGTAACGACAATCCACAAGAAGCTTACGACGCCGGTTTTAAAACCAAAGGGCTCAAGATTAACGTCGTGTTGACCCTCCGTCGCTTGGGTTCAAACACCTCATTCTTCCTGGATAATCTTCTGACCAAGATGGCGGCCGGCGAGACTCTGTCGAAAGCGTGGAGTGTTGCAGCAAATCCCGAAGGCAAATCGGTGCAGCCCGACGTCCCCCACACCGTCTCCTCGCTGGGACGCGGCAATGTAGTCCTGCGCTAATTCTTTCCCGTCATTTCGAACCGGGCGCCCATCCCGGTGAGGAACCTGCTTTTGCCTGTTGTGGATCCGGCTCCTTGGCCTGGACAGGTCGAACCGCTCGGCTGGCTTCGCGTGTGCAGGCGCTCCTTCCGCGGACGAATAAGGACGGGAACAAAAAACTGCCTGCCGATCACCGCATGTCGGCAGGCAAAAAAGCAATTCATCAAAATCCGTACTGTCGATTCAGTCACGCGCGCGTCTGGCCTCATCCGCGTCTTCCGCCAGATCGCGGAGCAGCGCGAAGAACTCCGGCGATTGACCGATGAACAGTCCATCGTCGGTGAGCGCTTTCACCGCGCCCATGGCAGCCCCTCTGGTCTGGGTAGGACGAATAATTGAGCACACCGGAAATTTACGGCTGAGGAAGGGAACTGGCTCGGGCATGATCAGGTTGGTCTGGAAGTTCTCTCCACCAAAGGGAGGAGCATTCAGATCCGGGAAGACCAACCCATTCGTCGGATCGGTGAGAGCCGGCGCGTTGCCCGCTTTGTCCTGCCAAGTCTGAAAATGGAAGGCCTCAGTAGGTCCAATGCTCAACAAGATTCGCAGCACCTCTGTATCGGTGACGCGCTGCGCCAGAGATGGGTAGAGGCTGGTGCCGCCCTGCTCAATGGTTCCGAAGTGAAAGCCCGCGGTGTTGGCGATCGCCTGGATGTGCTTGTCGGGAGACAGGTCGTCGTCAGTCCTCGGAATTGCGGGAAACTGTCCGGCCGCTAAACCAGGAACTGCCTGAGGAAAGTTGAAGTGGGGATCAAGATCAGGATTCTTGGTGCGCGCGCGGTATCTAGTCCACCAACTGGTGTCGACCGTAAGCTGCATGAGATTTGTCAGCCGTCCGATTTGCTGAGCGCCGGTCGCCTTACTACTGGGCAGCGTACGAAAGTGATCCAGATGGACGGTGTCCGCGCCCTTCGCAGCCAGGTAAGCGTTAATGAAGTTCTGATGCGTGAACTCGTCTTCAGTATTGTCGTGAATGTACTGCGCCATATCGCCATCGAGGACAGAGAGTGCAGCGGTGTAGGTAGGATTTCCGCTTCCGCCCGGCACTTCCTGATCTTGAATGCCCCCGAGTTCGTTGTACTGCTGCCACAGATCGGTCTCCAGGATTTCCGCCGCGGCCAGAAATCGCAGGATTGCGGCGTCTCCCCTCGTTAGCCGGCCGCTTTTTTCCTCCGCAAACGCAGGCAGTTCGTGGCCGAATAGGGCGGATCCCACGGTTACGGCTCCCGCCGCAACAATGCTTCTCTTCATGAAAGAGCGGCGGTTCGAGGTTCGCTTGATTCCATTCAGTAGGTTCTTCACGTTGTTCTCCTTTGAAGTAAAGTACGGCTGGAGTCTTCACAGGGGGTTTGTTCGGAACAAGCAAGAAGGTTGCCAGCAACGGCGGGTATGATACTTAAGGTGTTCCAGGGCAATGTCAATAGTCTGTAAATTTCCTGTAAGGTTTTTACGGTTGATGGATGGGAACAAAGGGGACTGAGGCGGGCAAGGCGGAGACTTGCTGCTCGTTCAGATGATTTCTATTCCTTCAAGTGCTGCTATTCCTTCAGATCCACATGTTGCACGGCATCAATGGCATGCCCCAGAAAGCGAGCACCCAGGCGTCGGAATTTATCCTCAGAATCGGTAGCGAAGAATCGGACACGCGGTCGAGCCCGGCGTTCCTCAGGCATCCCGGGTGTTGGCGGCAGCAGATTCTCTAAATGCGCGACAACAGCTCGCCCCGTGGATTCAGCCGAATCCACAATGCTCACATGCGGCGGAACGACGCGATGCAGCAAAGCCTTCAGAAGGGGATAGTGCGTGCACCCCAGAACCAGAACGTCCGCGTCTTGGAAGCCCTCGCCAAACGCTTCGCCTAAGTAGATGCGAGCGACCTGCTCGGTCACCGGATGCTCGACCCAGCCCTCTTCAACCAGAGGTACCAGCAGCGGACATGCTTTCTCCCGCACATGAAGGTCTCTGGCCTCAAGCGCTTTCCGGTAAGCGTGGCTACTCACCGTAGCTTCGGTACCAATCACCACGACTTTCTTGTTTTTGCTTACCGAATCGGCCGCCTCAGCTCCGGGCTCTATCACTCCTACCACCGGCACATGAGCTGCGGCCGTGATCGAATCCAGAGCGAGTGCCGTGGCAGTGTTGCAGGCGATAACCAGCAATGCAGATCCGTTGTTTTCGAGGAAGTGGGCAGCCTCCACGGCATAGCGCGCCACCGTCTCCACAGATTTCGAGCCGTAGGGAAGCCGCGCCGTATCTCCAAAGTAGGCATAATCGGCATCCGGAATAAGTTCAAGTAAAGCTTTAAGGACGGTAAGCCCGCCAAAGCCGGAATCAAATACCCCGATGGTGGGACGCCGTGTAGTCATAGTCGCCGGATCGCATCCCGATCATAGCAGTGCGGAATGCTTAGGCCGATGACCAGAAATGTTCGTGAAAACCTCTATGCCTGTTTTCTGACACTAGCGCGAGAGATGGTTGACCCAGTCAACTCTGAACCTCTTCCGCAACACGCTCCCCGAGGAATCGGCGCGCCATGCGGGCAGGTCCGGGGATGCCCAAGGAAAGTGCAGATCTTGTCCGTCGCCTCGGGGGAAAGAATGTGCTCGAATTTACAAGCCTGCTGCTCAATTTCAGATTCACTGTCCATCGCCAGGCTGTCGGTAAACAAGCGCTCCGCCAAACGATGGCGCCGGATGATGTTGCCGGCTCGCTCCCGTCCGCGCGGCGTGAATTCCACGATCATGGTGCCATCCCCAACCGAGGCGGCCACCGGCTTTAGCGCATCGTGACACGGATTCACAAAAGGCTTGTGCCCGTGCGCCATCGGTGGATGCGGATCGGAAATCACCAGTCCCATCTGAATCATCTTTTCAATCGCCAGGCTGACGGGCAGCGCGCCATGGACTTCCATCCGCTCGACTTCAGCAATCTCGCCATGTTCTTCGAGCACCCAAAGCTCTTCCAGGACCTCATCGAACTGTTCTTCGTCAGCCATCGCAAAAACTTCCTGCGACTCGATCTTGCCATGATGGAATTCAATGCGGCGATCGGCCAGTCGCGCCACCACGGGATCGTGCGTCACCATTACGATGGTCCGCCCCTGCTGATGAAATTCGCGCAGCAGGCGCAGCACGATTTCTTCATTGACCGCGTCCAAATTTCCCGTGGGTTCATCGGCCAGAATAATCTTCGGATCGTTAATCAGCGCCCTCGCAATGCAGACGCGTTGTTGCTCGCCGCCCGAAAGCTGCGACGGCAAGTGATGCGCCCGGTCGCCAAGACCCACACGCGTCAGCGCGTCAATCGCTTCTTTCTCATCCGTCATGCTGTGGAAATACTGCGCCAGCATCACGTTCTCCACCGCAGTGAGAAAGGGAATGAGATGAAATTGCTGGAAGATGAATCCAACCTTTTCAGCGCGCACGCGATTCAAGTCGTTGGAGGAAATGCCGGAAACATTCTGACCGTCAAGCCAAATTTCTCCGGAGGTAGGCCGGTCAAGGCAGCCAATCAGATTCACTAGTGTCGATTTGCCCGATCCGGACGGCCCCATAATCGAAAGCCATTCACCCTGCGCGACGTGCAGCGAGATGTGATCCAGGGCATGGATGGCGCTACTCTGACTTTCTTTTCCATTCTCATTTCCCGCAGCCTTGGCGGGGTAGAGTTTGGTGACGTCTTTGATCTGAATCATCTCACTCTCCCCTCAGGATGCCGGCCGGCTGCACCCGCCGCAACAGTGAGATCGGCAAAATGGCCGCAAGCAGCGTTACTGCCATGCTACCAGCCAACACAAATGGCAGGACACTGAAACGTGGCATCACGGGAGCATGGAAGTTCACCCGGCCAATCCAGGCTGCGATGCCGATGCCGAGAACAAATCCGATCAAGGCGCCGGTCGCCCCCAGAGCCGCCGCTTCCGCGGCGAAGAATCCATTCAGTAGGTGGTCCGAAGCGCCCAGCGCCTTCATAATTGCGAAGTCCCGCCGACGGTCGAAAACCCATCCCATTAGCGTGGAGAGCACGCACAGCGCAGCGGTCAAGATGATCAGCGCGCTGGCAGCCAGCAGCGTCGCACGAGTCTTGCCCAAAACACGCGCCTCGCCTTCCATGATTTGCCGGACCGGCCGTACCTCGGCCGCTGGAATCGCCTGCTCCAGGCGATGCATGATCGCCGTGATTTCTTCAGGCGTGCCCGTCGCTGCCACCTCCACGGTAGAAGGCTGAACTCCCGTCCAGGAAACAAAATCCGCTAGAGCAAGATAGATGCGACTGTCCTCTGCGGAACCAGTCTGCACGGTCCCGGCCGGTGTCAGGTGAATGGTGTGTCCTTGAAAGCTAAGGTCGAAAGGCTGATTCTTCGGCGAGACAACCGGAACAGTGCGCGCGCCGACTAGCGCTCCTTTAGGCGCCGCCGGCCAGTTGTTTACCGACCACCAGCGATCCAGTTCTCGCACGCGATCAAAATCCGTGCCTGCAACCACAATGGCTTGACCGTCGCTCGTGCGAGCGACTATCAACGCGAAAGGAGCAACCACACCATGTCCCTCGACCACCGATTCTGCCTGCGAAACTGCGTCGGCGGGAAGGGAAGTCCCATCCCTTTCCACGACGATAATGTTGGCTCCATAGTTACGAAACTCGCGCCGTAGTTTGGCCTGCACGTCCACGTAGAGATTCAACATCGCCGTGGCGACGGCTGCGGCCACGACCATGGCAAGTAGCGCTGAGGCTGCCCGTCCGCGGCGAAGCATGGCGGCGCGGAGCAGCATCCGAAGAAACATGGAGGTGTGGGGCGACCGCGCCCGCTTGGCGGCCACATCTTGCGCGACATTAATTAGAGTACTCTTCATAGTTCACCCCGCAAAGCGAACACCGGGTCGAGCTCAACCGCTTTGCGAATCGCGGCGGCACTGCCCACAAACGTAACGATCACCGCGATCACCAGAATTACGGGGAAAAGCACCGGCGCAATCGTGATCTGCGAATTGAAAATAGATCGCCCTATCTGGTGCGCCAGTGCTCCGCCTGCAACGAAGCCAACGAAGCCGCCCAACAAGGCGAGCAACGTCGCTTCCGCAAAAAATACCGATGCCACCGCCAGTCTTCCCGCCCCCAACGCTTTCATCAGACCAACCTCCGCTCGGCGCTCGAAGATTGCCGTTGCCATCGCCGCGGACACTGCCAATGCTGATGCAAATAGCGCCGCCAGCGTGACCAGAAAAATCAGACCCTCGATGCGAGTCAGCACTGCGCCCTCATTCTGCGCTACCTGCCGGATTTGCTCTGCGTGTGAGTGGGGAATCGCCTCCTGCAACTGAAAAGCAATCGACTGCGGATACGGCGAGCAGTACCAGCGGTCGTAGATTGCTCCAGACATGCTCCTAGGATCACGCCGCGCAAAAGCATCTTCAGGCTTAGTGAGAGCACTAACATAAACGCGCCTCACTGCACCAGGCTTACCAATAATTTCCTGTGCCACGGCAATTGGCGCAACCACCTCATCGTCCTCCGCGCCGCCCGTGGAAAGGATTCCGCTGACCCGCAACTCCCGCCCTGAAAGACCAACGGAGTCGCCATCCTTAAAGGAAAGCCGCGCCGCCAACCGTTCTCCCAGCAAAACGTCACGAGAAAAATCATCCGGCCACGCACCCGAAACCTTCCACCAGGGATGCGTCGACCGAACCCCCGTCCTGAATTCTTCTTTGCCAAACGAAATCGGTTTCGCAAAATAAGTGCCGAGCAAAGTAAGGTTTTCTGTCTTGCCGTCGTGCTGCAAGTTAACGTTCACCGGCAACATGGGGGAAAATCCGGTGATGTTGTTGTGCCAGAACGTTCCCTTGATCTTCGGCAGATCAGCTTCATTCAGAAAAGCGCCATCGCTCGGCGGCTTCAGGTTGACGCCACCAATTTCCACATCCAGAGTATCTTCTTGCGGAGTTATAATAAGGTTGGCGCCGATAGTTCGGAGCTCACGATTGATCTTGTCCCCAATGTCGGTCGCAACTGCGATCATCGCAGTCGCCACAGTAACGCCCAGGGTAATGGCCGCGCCCGCCAGCAATTTGCGCCGCTTCTGCCGGCGGAAGGATTCGTAGACCAGACGGACAAACATCGGTTACTGTTTCTCGAACACGCGGCTGCCGGCCGCGATGTCCGCTTCTTGAATAATCACAGAGTCGGCCGTTTGAGTCGCCTTGAGCGGAATCGGATTACAGCCTCCCGCCGTCCCCACTGACTGCGGATTAATCGGGGCCGCGCAGTTCTTGCACACCACTCCAGTCCCGGATTTATAGAAACCTACCGCTCCGCAAATCTGGCAAGCGTCAAAAACTGTGGCGATCTTCCCGTCCGGCTTTTGGTACAGCCAAAAACGAATCGGAGTGCCATGCTCTTCCGCCTGGTAGCGATGCAGGTCGCCGTCGGAAACTTGTGCCAGCGGAATCGTCACCTGGCCATTCATAAAGCTCACTTCTGTTGCGGGCGACAGCGCGCTCTTGCTCTTGGCATACACAAACTCCGCGGTTAGCATGGCGATAAAAAGAAAGGAAAAGACATATACAGATGCCATCCAGATGCGTTCTTTGCGCGCCGACCAAGCCGCCTTCCGGCGTTCGGCCGCTGAGGCCGCTGCAGGTACAGGCTCGCGCCGTTTTGCGTCAAACAACACCATCAAAGCCGCCAGGGCGAGAACCGTCACAAAGAAGAACAGATCGTTGCGCACAATCGGGCCAATCAAAGCCATCTCGCGTTTGGACGAAGGAATCACTCCGCTCTCCGACAGCTCGTGCAAGCCCGAGATTAATAACTGCGCCGCCACCAAAAACAGAATCGCCGTCGTAACCCGGAAAAATTTCTGCAGGTTAATCCTTAC
>JAUTWY010000533.1 GCA_030838305.1 Acidobacteriaceae bacterium | reverse complement strand
GCTCCGAACAAACTTACCCGCGCACAAGCAAGGGTTGGAGCGCCACAGCTAAGCCGATCCAGCAATACATCGCCGATGAGTTTAAGTCCGGGATGGGGTTCCAGATGGGAGTGGTCGTCTTTGTCCTGCTCATTGCCTGCGCCAACATTGCGAGCCTGCAGCTTACCCGCGCCACCAACCGCCAACGAGAGTTAGTAGTCCGCGCAGCGCTGGGTGCTGGTCGTTTCCGGCTCGTCCGGCAACTGTTGGTCGAGAGCCTCCTGCTGGCTTTCGCTGGCGGGGCACTGGGCCTGCTGCTTGCGTCTTGGGGTGTGGCCGTGCTCCGCAGCGCTCTCAACAGGGTCGGCTCCGTAGGATCGTTGGCGCTTGAAGTCACCATCGATCGCAATGTCCTGGCATTCACGCTCGGCGCATCGGTTTGCGCAGCCATCCTTTTCGGCTTGGCGCCAGCTCTTCACGGGACGGCCCTGGACCTCCACTCGACTCTCAAGGAGGGTGGCCGAGCGAGTACACAGAGCAGGGGCCGCAACCGGACACACAATGTCCTCGTGACCGCGGAAATCGCCCTGGCGCTGGCGCTCTTGATTGGTGCGGGACTCATCGTTGAGGACCTTCTCTACAGACTTTACGCCGGCTTCGGAATCGACCCGAACCAGGTCTTGACGGCATACGTCTCTCTTTCGAGCACGCGCTACAAAGAGCCCTCCAAGCAAGCGGATTTCTTCAAAAACGTCATCCAGCACCTCGATGCACTTCCCGGAGTCATTTCGGCGGGCGCCACCACGACCCTGATGCCCGGTGAGGAGGAGCACATGGTTACGTTTAGCATCGAGGGCCAGGCTCCGTTGTCACGCGCGCAGAGAGCGCGGACGGATTACTACGCGATCAGCTCCGATTATCTTCGCACGCAGCGAATATCGTTGATTCGCGGGCGTAGTTTCCTCCCTAACGACAGCTTCCAGGCGCCCCCTGTGGCCCTCATCAACCAGGCATTTGTTCAGCGCTACTTCCCCAACGAGGAACCTCTGGGGAAGCGCGTGCGGCTTGACACCATTGTCTCGGACCGTCCGGATTGGAGTGAAATCGTAGGCATTGTCGGTAACGTGAAAAACGCTCTCTCTGAAAACTACAATGCCGGCTTGTGGAAGGAAATGCCCCAGGTCTACGAGCCTTCCCTTCAGAGGCCATCCCCCACGATGACCCTCGTCATTAGGACGCGCTCCGACCCAGCGGCTTTCGCTCCCCTGTTGCGGGGCGCCGTCTGGGACGTTGACGAAGATCAACCGATCATCCGTGTCCAAACCTGGAACCAAGTAATCGCCGGCTACCGCTCCGGCGACGTCGTGATGTCCACCATGATGAGCATTTTCGCGGGTTTGGCGCTGGGTTTGGCAGTGGTGGGGGTCTTCGGGGTGATGGCCTACACGGTGGCGCAGCGGACCCATGAAATGGGCATCCGCATGGCGCTGGGCGCACAGCGAAGCGACGTCCTGAGAATGGTTGTGAGGAGAGGAATGGTCCTTGGGGCATTTGGAGTCGGAATTGGCCTCGCGCTGGGAGCGCCCTTAGTGTGGCTGCAGCAAGCGAGTGAGGGGTTATTCATACCGTTCGATCAACGCGCCCCCGTCTATTTGGCCGCGGCTTTTCTCATATCGCTGACTGTGTTCCTGGCAAGCTACATTCCTGCGCGACGGGCGACCAGAGTGGACCCAATTGTGGCCCTGCGATACGAGTGACAAGTTGGAATGCTAGAAGAACACCGCGGATGTTTTAGTCCTGGGTGAAACATGAATTGGGTTAAGCAACTATTCTCGCGACGCCGCCTCTACGGCGATCTCTCTGAAGAGATTCAGGAACACCTCGAAGAGAAGATCGAAGAGCTGGTTGCTGGCGGGATGTCCCGGAAAGAGGCAGCGTATGCTGCCCGCCGCGAATTTGGCAATGTCACTCTGGTTGAACAGGACAGCCGCACCGTCTGGCGCTGGGCGGCGATCGAGGATTTTTTCACCGATGCCCGATTCGGTGCGCGAATGCTGCGAAAAAACCCCGGATTTACGGCAATTGCCGTATTCACGCTGGCCCTGGGCATCACCGCGAACGCCACGATTTTCAGTTTCTTGAGTGCGTGGATGTTGAAAAAACCTGCGGTGAGCGATCCAGATCGCCTGATGGTTGTGTACGGAACGAATTCCAACGAGTTGCGGGAAGTAAATCAAAACCCGGTGTCGGCGCCTAATTTCTTCACCTGGGAAAAGGAAAATCGTGTGTTTTCCCAGATGGCCGCGATGGACCGTTACGAAGCGGCGAGTCTGACGGGCCAAGGAGAACCGGAACGCGTGAGCGTGGCGCGCGTGACCGCTAATTATTTTTCAATTCTGGGTGTTTCCCCGGCGCTGGGGCGAGCTTTCGCAGCCGGCGAAGATCAAAGCGCCAGCAATCGCGTGGTCATCCTGAGCCATAGGCTGTGGGAACGCCGGT
The DNA here is from genome assembly GCA_030838305.1 of Acidobacteriaceae bacterium. GTDB lineage: Bacteria > Acidobacteriota > Terriglobia > Terriglobales > Acidobacteriaceae > Sulfotelmatobacter. Next base: position 3,145 of record JAUTWY010000533.1, on the reverse strand, counting down.
ACGGTTCGGACCCCAAGGTGGTCGGGGCCACAGTCCGCTTGAACGGCGAGAGTCACACGGTGATCGGCGTAATGCCTTCAGGATTCGTACTGCCCTCGTTTCCAGCGCAGATGTGGACGCCACTGGTTTTGCAGGACGCGCAGCAGAGTGCGGCGGCGCGTGAAAACCGCAATCTCTATTTATTCGCCCGGCTCAAAGCCGGGATAAGCGCCAAGCAGGCGCGGGCGGACATAGCGACGCTCGGGCGGCTGGCGGCGGAGGCTTTTCCGGACACGGAAAAAGGCTGGGGGGCTGAAACGCTTCCGCTACAGGACTTCATGATTCGAACCTACCCCGCGGGGTCAGCTATGGTGATTTGGATGTCCGCGGCCGGATTTGTTCTGTTGATCGCATGCGCAAACATTGCGGGGTTGCTCCTGGCGCGGGCGGCGGGCCGCGGGAAAGAGATGGCCATTCGCGCGGCCATCGGCGCGGGCCGCGGGCGAATGATCCGGCAATTACTGACCGAGGCGGGGCTGATCGCTCTACTCGGCGGTGCGCTGGGTCTTGCACTGACGTTCTGGAGTGCGCGAGCTCTGCAATCGGCACTGGCGTTCGACGAGGAGTCCCAGGCAATGCAACTGGCAGTGGACGGACACGTGGTCTTCTTTACTTCCGCAATATCCTTGCTGGCTGCTCTTTTATTCGGACTTGCCCCCGCGCTGCAAGCCGGGACTACGAATGTCTTCGAGATATTGAAGAACGATAGTGCAACGGTTTCGGCAGGCCGGGGGCGCAGCCGCTTTCGGAGCGTGCTGGTGGCGGGAGAAGTTGCACTTGCGGTGTTCTTGCTGACGGGAACAGGGCTGTTTATCAAATCCGTTCACGAAGCAATAGGCGCCAGCCCGGGATTCGATCCCCAAAATCTCTTGACCGCCCGACTTTTTTTGGCAGACGCGCGGTACGGAAAGGCAACAACGCAATCCGCATTCTTTCAGGAGCTGCTGGAAAAGCTGAAAGTGCTTCCCGGAGTGGAGTCGGCGGCAGTGACATCGGCCTTGCCAGCCTGGGACGCAGGAGACGTGTCTTTTCGCTTGAAAGGCCAGGAGAATACGCCGGCGGGAGCGCGCCCGCGCGCCTTTTATTTTGTCGTGAGTCCGGACTATTTAAGGACGGCAGGAATCGCGCTGATTGCCGGGCGCGGGTTTACCGAATCGGATAATGCGAACGCGCCCGCCGTGACACTGATCTGCGAAGTCTTTGCCCGCCGCTATTTCCCAAATGGAGATGCGATTGGGAAGCAGGTTCTGATCGATTCGGGCGACGCGAAGAGTGCGCAGTGGCGTCAAATCGTTGGAATTATTCGCAGCGTGAAGATTGACCCGCTCGATTCAGTAACTCAGGCTGAAATCTACGAACCCTTTCTGCAACGGCCTGCATCTTCGATGGCCGTGATGCTCAGAGCGAAGTCCAATCCCGAAGCGCTGGCCCCCGGTCTGCGCGAAGCGGTATGGGCACTCGACAAAGATCAGCCGATCACAAGCGTGATGAGCATGCAGGATCAGAAGACCATAGAAACCGCCGGAAGTGGGTTGATAGAAACGGTACAAGCGATTTGCGCTGGAATGGCGCTGATCTTGGCGTTGGTGGGGCTCTACGGGCTCGTTTCCTTTTCGGTGGGACAGCGTAGTCGGGAGATAGGAATTCGTATTGCATTGGGGGCCGAGAGGAAAAATATCTTGCGGCTGGTGCTGCGCGATGGAACGAAGCTCGCGCTCATTGGAGTGGCAATCGGATTGGTTGGCACGTTTCCACTTCCACGAGCCTTCGGCAGCCTCTTCCCGGGTTTTCACGTTGCCGGCGGTTGGATTTTTGTACTCGTACCGGCTGTGGTCGGCAGCGTCGTCGTACTGGCGTGTTACGTTCCCGCGCGGCGCGCCATGCGCGTGGATCCCATCGTGGCGCTGCGCTACGAGTAGAGCAAAGAGGCCACAACCGAACACCTGTGCTCCTCACAGATTGAAACAGGCGGCTTTCGGAGGAAACCAATATGGCAGGCACTCAGCCAAAAATCCGATTCAGCAAAGTGATGGAGATCCTTCTCTGGCTTGCCGGGCTGGGAGTCCTCGCCGAGAACATTTTCCTTTTCCGGCAGAACCGCGACCTGAGCGAAGCCTTAGCTCCCCAAATCACTGCGGGAACCCAACTGCGGATGCTTGCGGGAATAGCATTCGATGGCCGTCTGGAGCCAGTGGCCCTTCCTGCGGCAGGTTCCAAGCTCCTCATCATAGCTTTTTCTCCCGGCTGCCCGGCTTGCCAGGCAAATCAAGACGGCTGGATGAGGCTGGCGAGCACACTCGAACAAAAAGGTGTCCGCGTGCTCTGGGTGAGCCGTGACCCGATCGAAATCACCAGAGACTACTGCGCGAAGCACGACATTCGTCTCTCCGATACGTTGGCCGACCCGCCCTACAGAACCTTTGCCCAACTCGGGCTCGCGCGAGTTCCCAACACTGTGTTGGTGGGACCCGAGGGCAGAGTGGAGAAGGTGTGGGTAGGACGTCTGGATCAGGCGGGCTGGAACGCGATGTTTGCATATTTTGGCGAACGGGTAGGGATGGTTTCTCCAGCCCGAGTCGAAGTTGGCGCACGCGCGACCGACTGCAGGTCTGAGCTGTCCCAATCGTCCGCCAAGAGCTGTAAGTAAGAGTAGATCAAGAAAAAGAAGGAGAAAAAGAAATGCTAAAGCAAATACCGAAAGTGCTTCTGCTCGTGGCGCTCCTGGCAGGCTTCACGGCCAGCATCGCCCCGGCTTTTGGGAGGGCAGGTGTATGTGGCTGTCATCCCTCAGACGTCAGAAAACTTGTTCCTCCGGGAGGGTGTCATTTCGACCGAAAAACCTTGCAGTGTGTCAATGTTAGCTGCAGAGGGGTTTGCTCTTAAACTTGTCATATAAAGCTTGGGCTTACATGGCCTGGGCGGACAATACAGACACATAATTTGCCCGCCCAGTTCAGTTCCGATCGTATTGTCGGCCAACCGGAGAGCGCCGGGATAAACCGGCATGTTGTAGGGGATGAAAGAGCCCTACAGGAAAGGAGACAGCGAATCCATCCTGGCCTCGAGTCTTGCAGGTGATATCGCGAGGTATCGCTTGAAGCGTAGA
>JAUTWY010000506.1 GCA_030838305.1 Acidobacteriaceae bacterium | reverse complement strand
GTGCTTTATTTTCAGTCAAGTAACGAAGGTATCGGCAAGGAACGAGAGGAAACGGACGGACACGCAAAGCTATATGGCGGAGAGGGGGGGATTCAAGCCTCCGTTGTTGAGAGGGAGGTGAGGGGTTGGTGAGCGTTGGTATGTCTCTTGTTTTCAACACGCATTGTTAATTTTTCTCCAACCGGTAGATTCCAATGGGGATCCAATACCCTCAAATCAGTGAAAAGTAGTAGCAAATAGAGTCACAAAGCGTCGTACTCAAGCGTGCCCTCGTCTTTTTGGTACCACCGCGCACGGAGCGAGTGCGTGGCGAGTCGCCTGCCGAACAGGATCTTGATTTGCGCCCAGTGACATTTTTAGCAAGCCGTGGACAGACCCTTCTGGGTCTAGCAGCAACTGAAGCACAACACCAGATCGGCGGTTTCGAAGGACACCACGGTTGGTTGATAGAACGGCAATTTGCCATCAAAAGGACTAACCGTCGGTTTGCGGCGCCGGATATACCTTACTCAAGAAACCTAACCCATAAGACCTAACCCACGTTACTGCAATCGATTATTCGGTGAGTAAGAAGTGGAGCAGGAATTTACCCTCTGTGCATTGCTTCCGTTACGCTGTCGTCCTAAAAGAAGCCGAATCACGCGCCAACCTTTCCTCATCCATGGACGGGTTTCGACATTTTCAAAGGAGAAAGAAATGAATTTCAAACGTAACGGCAGTGGTGTGAAGGCAGGCCTTACGGCCTGCTGTCTCGCAATTTGTTACCTGGCATGTGCGCCGTTTGTGCTCGCCCAGGCCCCTCCGGTGCCTCCGGGCGGGACCGTAATCGCCTCCGGGCTTGAAGGACCGCGTGGGATGACCTTCGGACCGGACGGTTTGCTTTATTTTGCGGAAGCTGGGCTGGGTGGAACGCAACCGGTGCCCCAAGGCTGTCAGAACGTGCCCGCGCCAGTCGGCCCCAATCATGGAGGCCTGACGGCAAGAATCTCACGGCTTGAGTCGAACGGGGAGCGCACAACGGTAGTCGAAGGCCTTCCGTCAGGGCAAACCAGCTTGCCCACGGGAGATACGAATGGAGCGGCGGATGTCACTTTCGTCGACGGCCAGCTCTACGCCCTTACGGCTGGAGGTGGGTGCAGCCACGGCAATCCGAATTTTCCTAATGCTGTGCTTCGTATCAACGTCAAACGCCACACCTTCGAGATGATTGCGAACTTGAGCCGATTCTTCCGCGAGCATCCAGTGGCACATCCCGATCTCGCTGACTTTGAACCGGATGGAGTGCCATATAGCATGAACGCCTTCCACGGTGATCTAATCGTGATCGAGCCCAACCACGGGAGATTGCTGCGAATCAGTTTGACTGGAGGGCGAGAGCCGAGGATTGAACAACTCTCCGATCTATCCGCACCGCTCGGACACATCGTACCGACGTCCCTTGCCAATCTGGATGACCGTTTCTTCGTCGGCAATCTCGGGCAGTTTCCTATTACGGTGGGATCGTCGAAGCTCTATCAGGTGACCCACGAAGGTTTCGTGATCGATTACTGGGGAGGCTTCACCACCATTGTTGACGTGCGGAAGGATAGCCAGGGAAGACTGTACGTTATGGAATTCTCCAGCGCGGCCGGTTTTCCAAATGTTGGTCAAGGCCGGATCATCCGGATCGCCAACGGCGTCGCCGAGGAAATCGTGAGCGGATTGAACGTGCCCACCGGCATGGCTTTAGACCGTCACGATGATATCTATGTCAGCGATCTCGGGGCCGCGCCGGGCACGGCTGGGCGCATTCTGCGCTTTGCAAACCCTATTTCGGGTCAACCTATCACTACGATTGAAGTCCGTAAACCGGCTCCCTTGGAGCGCGGAGATGGAGCAGACGACGACCACTGATACAGTGGCGGCTTCTGAGTCTTGGATTTGGGAGCCGCCTCATTCCTGTCCAAGCGATCCATTCTTGCGCTCAAGATGTTCAATCTACTTTTTAAAGCCCCTTAAAAAAATAGTTTTGCGCCAAACGAAATCGTACGGTGGGAAAAACCGAAGACGTGGGGATTTGCAAATCCGAACGCTTCGGCGACGCGACCCGCATCGTCAATGAAAGGATCCACCGACGAGTAGTTCGGATGGTTGAGAGCATTCAGGAAGTCAGCATGAAGTTGTAAGCTCAAGCTCTCGGAAAGCTTTGTGATCTTGAACGCGGAGAAGTTCAAAACGTTAATGTGACCGTCGCGCAGTGTATTGCGTCCCACATTTCCGAACGGGCTTCCCAAAAAAGCAACGGCAGTCTTGGTGTTCGCGATGAATCGTACCTGGTCTTTCGCGACAACCTGTGCGGGATGCGTGCTATCGGACATTACCCGTCCTGTGCTATCCACCGTGGTGCCGGTAAAACCATTGTTGAACTGGTTCAGACTGATCAACGTGGTCGGGGAGATCGCTGAGTTTCCGCAGAGAATCCCGGAGCTGTCGCTGGCGCAGATATCCTTGGCGAAAATTCCGACCGATTGCACCGGGGCCTTGTTGGACCCCAGAAATGGCCGAAGCGAACCATCCGGCAGGGCGTACTCCGCATTGAACGCAGGATCGTAAGGATTGACGTCGCTAGGTGGAGTCGCACAAATGTCGCCGCCGGCGTTACAGCTGAGGGAGAATTGCACGGCGGTGTAGGGCTGACCTGAAGACAGCGTGTAAACGACGGCCGCGCGCCAGCCGCCAAGGATATGTCCGACCATGCCGCCGCGATTTTTGAAGAGCGGTATCGCTTCCACCGCGGAAAGTACGAATTTGTGCGGGAAATCCAGTCCCGAGACACCGTGTTCCTGATCCGTAAAGTTAACCTGACTTTGCGACAGTGCTGAAGTATTGCCGGCGGCGCCTGTGGCACCGATTTCGCTCGCGTTGTCGGTCGTTTTGCTGAAGGTGTAGAAACTCTGCAAAGTCAGTTGGTGCCACAGGGATGTCGAGCGGAACTCGATCTGTAACCCGTTGTAGTCCGAATAACCGGTGTTCGTGCGTTCTTGAACCAGAGCGCCCCCGGTGCAATTAACGCGGCCTACCAATTCGGGTATAGCCGCCTGCGTAGCAGGGCACGGTTTCCATCCGGGTGGCACAAGGCCCGGATGAGTGTTCGCCAGCCCGAGGATGTAAGGATTGCCGTCGATGTTCTGGAACAAACGTGTCCCGTGATTTCCGACGTAGCGCAATTCCAGTACTGCGTTGTGAGAAATCTCTTGTTGTATTCCGAGTGACCACTGATGCACGCGGTCCGGCCCGAAATCCGGCGAAACGATTGTTTGTCCAAATTCTCGCGG
>JAUTWY010000477.1 GCA_030838305.1 Acidobacteriaceae bacterium | reverse complement strand
CTCATGCAAGCTTCTGTTGTAGCGTCTCCCGATCCAGCTCATTCTCCCACCTGGCCACAACCAGCGTGGCCACGCCGTTGCCAATCATATTTACCAGCGCGCGGAACATGCTCATGAAGCGGTCGATGCCGAGGATGAGCGCCATCCCCGCCACCGGAATTGTAGGGACCACCGATAAGGTCGCAACCAGCGCGATGAATGACGCTCCCTGCACCCCGCTCGCCCCCTTTGACGTCAAAGTGGCGACTGCGAAAATCGTGAGTTGTTGCAGCAGGGTCAGGTGCGTGTTGGTGGCTTGAGCCACGAAGAGAGCCGCGAGTGTCATGTACAAACTGCTGCCGTCGGTGTTGAAAGTGTATCCGGTAGGAACGACCAGACCTACCAGAGAGCGCGAGCAGCCTAGCTTTTCAAGCTTCTCCATCAATGTTGGCAGAGCGGTCTCCGACGAACTGGTGGCCAGCACCAGCAGAATCTCTTCCTTGATGTGTAGCAGGAACTTCACAATGCTGAATCCGGCCAGCGCCGCAATCGCACCCAAAACGATGAGGACAAAAAGAATCGAGGTCACCCAGAACGTTGCGATCAGCTTGACCAATGGCCCCAGCGACGCGAAGCCATATTTCCCGATGGTGAACGCCATGGCCCCGAAAGCCCCGAGCGGCGCAAAGAGCATCACGATATTCACCACGCGAAAGACGACCTGGGTCAGCGACGCCAGCAGCGTCACAATCGGCTGCCCGCGCCCTTCCGCCAATGACAAGGCAAAGCCGAACAAAATCGAGACAAATACCACCTGCAAGATGTCGCCCTTGGCAAACGCATCCGTCACCGTCGTGGGGATGATGTGCATCAGGAATTCGGTCACGCCTTGCGCCTTCGCCTGCCCGGCATAATCGGCCACGGCCTTCGCATCAAGCGATGCGGTGTTCACGTTGAAGCCGTCGCCCGGGCGAATCACATTGCCGACGATCAATCCAATGATCAGCGCGATGGTCGAAACGATTTCAAAATAGAACAGCGCCTTGCCGCCCACCCGTCCCACTTTTTTCAAGTCCTGCATTCCGGCGATGCCGGTCACCACGGTGCAGAAAATCAGGATCGTGATGATCATGGTGATCAGGCGGATGAAAGCGTCGCCCAACGGCTTCATCGCGACGGCGCGCGCGGGACTAAAATAACCGAGCGCGATGGCAAGCGCCATGGCGATCAGCACCTGCACCCACAGGGACGCGTAGAACGGCTTGCGGCGCGGGCTTGAGACTGGGGCGTCGGACTCTGAAGTTGCGATTGGAGTGGGCATGTTCAATTGGAATCGGTTGATTTGAAAGCTTTTGATTCGTATCAGGGCATCGCTTTAGCGGTGGCGTGCGCGTTACAGAAATTTACCCCTTCAAGCGCTAGCCGCGGCCTCGATCCATAAAACAGCGCCTGAAGGCGCGCCAAGAATGCTCAATTGTCGGCATGCCTGAAGGCATGCCCTGACACGAGTCCTATCCACGCTGCCCGTGATACAAATCTTATCTGCGCCGACGTGATGCAACTCTTGTCTGCGCCGCGCGATCAGCTTGGCGGCGCCTGCAGCGTCTTTACCAGCCAGGGAATAATTACTTCCTTGAAAATCCTGGGATCCGGCCATACTCCCACCTGCCGCCCGAGATGTCCGCCGTGCGGATTGATCCAGGCTTCCTTCGGCACATCCCCCTTGCTCAGCAGCAGATATTCGTCGTCGATGGGAACCTGCGTGTCGAGAACTCCAGCGAGAATCAGCATGGGCGCCATCGGTTTCCCCAGCAGTCCCTGATGCACCAGCGAGATCTTGGGAAGATAGTCTCCCATTTCCTCCAGCGTGTGCACGCCTTCCAGAATATTCATCAGCGCTGGTACCTGGTCAAATAAATACTCGCGATTTCCGAGCAGAGAGTTCATCAGGAAATCTTTTTGGAAGAACTTGTCCACCGGCGGAGACTGCGCGCTCGCCCCGCGGAGGCGCGCGCGCTCGACGATTGCCATCTTCGTCGCCCAGTACGCTCCCCAACTCACGCCATGCATCGCGATCCGGTTCTTGTCGATCTCCGGCCGCGACTGCGCGTAATCTATTACCCGCGAGAGCATGCGATCCGCCGTCTCGCTTACCTTGATCGGATTCTGTCCGGTCCCCGGGCCGTCGACCGCGAGATAGCCAATTCCGAAAGGAAGAATCGCGCTGAAACTTTCCGTCAGGTCTTCCTTTCGGCTATCCAGGCCATTCACCGCAATCACCAGCGGCACCGGCCCTTTCGCGTTTTTCGGCAGGCGTAGATAGCCAATGATTTCTTTTCCCTCAAAAGGAATGCGCACTACCTCCAGTGGTGGGTCGAAGAAACGCGCGTGCGCCAGAAATGCCTCAAGTGCCTTTTCGTATGAACGCTGCTTGCCAGCGGACGCCGGAATCGGCCAGCGTCCGAACGAGTAAAGCCGCCACGCGCGAATATAGTCAGCGTTCGCCTTGGCCGGATCGGATTTCTCCAACGACTTGGCTTCACTGAAGTAGCGATCGGCCACGTGCATGAATCCCGCAGCCCACTCATCTTTGTCACTGCTATGAATGCTCTCGAAAGCTTCTTTCACGTCCCCCGCATCCAGCCCAATCAGCGGATACTGCCCAACTTCGGCCCGCCGAATGGCTTCAACCCGAATCTCATCAATGGTGCGCTCGCGCCGCTCTTCTTTTTGTTGTTGAGCAAAGGCGCCGATAGAAATGATTACGAACAACGCCAATAGAAATGCTGCGAAATAAAATTGACTTTTTGCTCTCATACCTGGCCCTTTCATTCTTCTCGTTCGTCGCGCGTAGCATCCACGAAAAAAGCCGGACGGAACAGCGTCCGGCCTTTCGTCCACTTTCAACTTAATTGCACAGTTAGAACGTCAACTTCAACCCTAACTGCGTAGCGCGGCTTCCGCCCGACCCAATCACCGGATTGGACGCCGCCACGTCGGGCGTCGCACACGCACAACCGAAGAAGCCGCCACCGCCTGAAGGATCGTTATGTGCCCATCCATTCTGTCCCCCAAACGGATTGGCAAAATTAGGATGGTTAAAGATGTTGAAGAACTCGATGCGGAACTGCGCCCCAAATCGCTCCTTCCACTTGAAGTTTTTTGCCAAGGATAGATCAACGTTACGGAAGCCAGTATCACGAAAAATGTTGCGGCCCATGGTGCCGAAAGTGCCGGGAGTAGGAGGAATCAGGAAAGACCTGCCCACGGCATAGCAGCCGAATGCCGCGAGCTCTGCGCTAGTCGGGCCTCCAGGTACTCCACCGTCCAAAGCTACTGCCTGAGCGTTACAAGCCGTATTCGAGGTTGGATTGCTCGGATCGTTGCTTCCGGCGAAGAAGGGAATTCCCCGGGGAGTGGATTTGAAGTCCTTGGGATTCCCGTAAAAATCCCAGCGGTCATTCAGTTCGCCGGTCAAGCTGACGTCGCTTCCGGCATCCATAACGCCCCAAGGCTGCGCTCCGTTCAGTGAAATGATGGAATTGACCTGCCAACCTTTTAGCATTTGCGCGGCGCCCTCCCTGCCTGGCACCAGATACGTGAGCGAGAAGGTCAGCCGGTGACGCATATCAAAGTCGCTACTGGCGTACTCCCGCTGATAATGAGTGCTGTCAGTTGGCAGCCCATTACCCGCACCGAAGTCCCAGTTTGCACCCACCATGTCCAGCGAGTGAGAATACGTATAGCCAGCGACCATGCTCAACCCATGGAAATTTCGTGACGTGAGGGTGGCTTGCAAACCGTTGTAGTTTGAACGATAAATATTTCCCATCTGGAAAATTTGTGCCAGGTATGGGA
>JAUTWY010000470.1 GCA_030838305.1 Acidobacteriaceae bacterium | reverse complement strand
GTCTTGCCATCGGGCAAGACAACCGGCCGATCGAAACACTGATCCCAAGACACGACGCCAACTCCGCAACTACTGAAAGCACGCCGCGCAGGCCATACTTCCACTCGTGAGCCGATAAATTAATTTTGAAGTTTTGCAGATGTTCCCTGCGAAAAAATGCTTAAGGGTCTTAATTTAGGGATGTGGGAACGAGCACCCAAATTTTCTTCGAGGCGGTGACTGTTAAAAATGTCGCCACCGCGGCGACCCTTCGCGAATCGGTCCGCGTGCGGCGCTGGTCAAGGACGCGCCCGGCCGGCCTACAAGTTTTTAGATCTCGGCATAGAGGCCTCGATCTGAGTGGCCCGGATTTAGATCACGCAACTATAACCTCGTATTCCCGGCGCGCGGTCGCGCCGTGGACGCGCGTTCGCCGGCCGGTTCTCCGGCAGCCGGGAGCGGAAATAACGTATGGGCAGCCCGACCGCGCGGTGCCGACCATCTGAATAATCGCGAGCGTTGTTCCTCTGTTCACTTTGTAACACCACGACGAGCCTCCAGCGGAGGAACGCTCATAGTGGTCCCGCGTTATCCTCCCACAGCAAGGAGTGAGCAATGGATCGGGAACGCGTGAAGGGATTTGCCGAGAAAACTAAGGGAGCCATTAAGGAGGGCGCCGGAAAGATCAGCGGCGACAAGGACATGGAGCTCGAAGGCAAAGCCGACAAAGCAAAGGGTGACGTGCACAATGCCGCTGGCAATGTGAAGGACGCCGCGCGAAATGCGGCTGACACCTTGAAGAAGTAGGTGGCCAGAAGAGGCCTTTAGCCTAGCCGCCCGAAAGGGCGGTTTTTTCTTGTGTGCCGTGCATGATCGACATCTTGGAGGCGGAAGTCATCTATCCAGCCTGATGGCGGCGAAGGATTAGCGAAGGGCAAGGGCGTCATCGTGAGGTGGGTCTGAAGGAAGCGTGGAGCAAAGCCGCGGGCCGATGGACAAAAACCGGATAACGCGGCCTACCCGACCGGACGAGCGAGCAAGTGATCGCGAAGTCCACAGTCATCAAGGGGCAGTGGTAAATCCGGCGGGCGTGCGGCGAAGGCGGTCGGTCTTACCTCGGGAGGTCTGCGCTGTGTCCTGGCAACGGGACTGAGGTCGTCGCAAGCGGCCTGACCGGAGCGCAGAAGTCAGCAGAGGGCATAGTGTGCGCTGGGCAGCGGGTGAATCAGGAGGGTTATCCCTCTCGGTCCAGTCCGCGCCGTTGTAAATGTCGGTCACGAGAAAGACTCCTGGACCCTATCCATCGCCGGGTGACTTCGGTTCTTGACCTTGACCCAGTCCGGCGAGCGGCCGGCGCGGTACCGGCTCTCGCGGCGCTTGGAAACCATGCCCTCCAGCCCGAACTTGCAGGCGTGGCGGAACAGGTCTGGTCCGATCTCGCGTTGCTCGAAGTCGCTGACGAAGATGCCATCCGGCCGCCGGACCAATAGCCGCGCGAGATTGTTCTTGCGCAGGTGGCGCGGCAGCTTGCGCAGGTCCTCGCCTCCGAGAGCCTGGATGTCGAAGGCATAGAGCTGGACTTCGTCATCATGCCTGCGCGAGTGCAGCCCGTTGAAATCGGAGATGCCGTCGACGCCGAGCAGCACCGCCTCGCCATCGATGACAAAAGAGGTCGAGCGGTTCGACGATCAAGGGATAGCGGTCGGTCCAGCGCTGTGGCGGCTGTGAAACAGGTCATCCAACAAACTGTGTTGCAGTGCTCTCTAAGCGGCGGCTAATGCTTACCCGGAAGTTGCTCCGGCGCGGCGAAGTGCGGAGGATCAAGTTATGACTAGTCGGCAACCTCTTTCAATCGCCACCGTGCGGACTTACCCTTGCCGTCATGATTCCGCAGTGAAGCAAGGATGGTCCCGGGGTTGTTACTTAACCGAACGGTGGGAATCTCCGAGCGCAGTTGTCGATAATTGCATCATGAACGTTGCGCTGGTCGCGGTACTGAGGAGCGATGTTGGCGCGTGTCGAAGCTATGCAGTTCGTGTACTGCGGATTCATGTGATTCAAAAAGTCAAGGCTTCCAGCCTTTGCCTGACCTGAGCCGACCACAGGGCCGATTCCGACGATTGCAACGAAAGCGAAGAGAGCGATGCGCGAGGTCTTCATGTCCGTCATTCCTGTCCGTACGGCTGCAAAATGCAGCTCATAAAACGAGGATACCGGAGCCTATGAAAATGTAAGTGTTCGAAGTCACATTGCCGGGCGCGCCTAGGTCGATGCCGGATATTTCTACCTCGAGGTCCGCTGCCTTGGCTGTGACACGCATCAGACCGTTGCGCTGGACATCGTGCGCCGGCCGAAAACAACCCTATCCACGAATTGGGAACATTACATGCGCTGCAAGAACTGTTCGCAGGTTGGCGGTGATCCCTACAAGCGCAGCATGGCTCTGCGGGCGACGAGGATCTCTGCCAATGACGCGCCGTCAACGTGGCGGCCGGGCGAGCGATGACCGATGAAAGTCCGTGACGCCGAGCGCTGAAGACTTTCCGACCGGCGTCAGTCGCTGCTAGGCGGACCTCGATTTGTTTTGAAGCTGAACAGGGGCGCGCCTACCAACGTAGGTCAGTTCTCCCAAGGTTGTTTTCCCAGCCCTCGCGACTTGAACAAGCTGCTCGGCTATAAATTTTCGACTTTCATGGTCGCCACCGTTCGTGAACTCGGCGCAAATCTCGTCCAGCAGTACGTCCATGTTGGCTTGAACCCGATCGTCAAAGTCGCCCACGCCCCTATCTCCTCTGCATGATGGAGCGCCGTGCGGGTTTTTTTCGGCGCGCCTAGCGTCAGCCGCATAGTTGGTTTCCGAACCTTTGAAAGTGCAAAAGTGAACAGAGCGCTTTATCAGTGGAACCCGTGGTGAGAGGGGAACGGGGTTGGCTGAACTTTTGCTGCATCGAGGACTTGGGATAGGAAAAATAGCGGATAGGAAAAATAGCCGGAGGACATCCTATGACGAACTCCGCGGTTCCATCTCTGGCGCTGGTTGTCGAAGATGACCAGCTCCAACGCAAGATTCTAAGCGACACGTTAAAAGACGAAAATATGGACGTGATACAATGTGAAAGCGCCGAGGCGGCTGAACTGGTGATCGCAAGAGTGGGCGCCGAACTGCGGCTGCTCGTCACCGACGTAAAACTTGCGGGCCCAGCCAGTGGTATCGCGCTTGCGGAGTTCGCTCAGCAGAACTTTCCCGGACTGATCGTCGTTGTTTCAGGCGAGGATGAGCTGGTGTTACCGCTTCAGTTTCGTTTTCTTAAAAAGCCGTATCGTCCTTCGGACGTCTTACGACTGGTAGCATTCTAGCATTGAACGCAGCGTGTAGCTTGGTAGCGCGAAATGGCGTACCTTGAAGGGAAATGACGCCAAGCTTCGCGAGAATCTCCTGCAGACGAATACGAAGCTTCGAGCTGCTTTCCTCGGCAGGCCATCATTGGGAGCCTCTTCAACGACTGTGGATTTGGGAACGTCAGTCATGGATCAGAAGAGGTAAGTCTGTTTCGCCCCAGCCCGCCTTATTCCGGAAAGGAACGTTGTCGACATTACTTCTGAGGGATCGTCCCCAAATCGGCGGGAGTTTGTCCAGCGGCCGGACCGATTAGAGCTAGAGGGGGTTGCACTTGACGACGCGAACCAGGGGCCTGCCATCTGAGTTCTTACCGGCTTGTGCGAAGGGCTCGCCAATCGCCTTCGTCAGGGCCTTTAGAATTTTAGCAGGATCCGCCCCGATTGCCTGACAAATGGTCACGAATTCGACGACATCGATCCGCCGCTCGCCGCCTTCGTACTTGGCAACAAACGATTGCGGTTTGTGAAGTCGCTTGGCGAGTTCGTGCTGGGTTAGCCGTGCGCTCTTTCGTGCTTTAATCATAAGCCCGGAAAAGGCGCTCTGGCCTTCAGAATGGACCGATTTGTCAAGTTTTCGCGCGCGAGCAGCCATCGGCGCGAAGGATTGATCCCATGATCGGATTATCCCAAAAAAGGATATAAATTAACCCTGTTGCTGCATTCTCTGTCCTTCCATTGGACTTCCCGGCCGCGGGAAGCGAATTGCCGTCAAGATCAATTCGGAGGCTTGCTGTGGAAGACATCGAAAATCTGGCGCATGCGGAGTCGACAATCAGTACTCTGGGCGCTTCGTCGCCAGGTCGGCTCGCAATTCATACGTCAATTATTCCCGGGGATGTTCCCGGTCAGATTGCGACAATGGGGTGTGGTAGACCTGGTGGGGCGTTTGAACCGGCCGCGACGAGGTACATCAAACTCGGTGAGAACGGAAAGTGGGCGACCAAGGCTCTGGAGCAGGGGATAATCCCGTTCGGCTATCGCTCGGTCGATCATGGCTCCTGCGTAGCCGGCAATTGGGATGAAGTGCGACGCCAACTCGTCGGAATGGGGCGAACGGCGGGGGGCGTGAGCCACGGTCTGCGTGAGTTGAAGGAATTCTATGGCCTGCCTGAGAATACGTTGTGG
>JAUTWY010000455.1 GCA_030838305.1 Acidobacteriaceae bacterium | reverse complement strand
GGCCTCATCTGGATCGACGCTCACACCGACATCAATACTCCTGAGAGTTCGCCGAGCGGAAACGTGCATGGCATGCCGCTCGCGGCGATCATGGGGCTGGGCCCACCGGAGTTGGCGAACATTCTCGAGTTTTCTCCGAAAGTGAAGGCGGAGAACTGCGTGCTGGTGGGAGTGCGCGATATTGATGCCGTTGAAAAAGAGAATGTGCGCCGCGCGGGTATCGGCGTTTTCACCATGCGCGACATTGATGAGCGCGGCATGCGCACAGTAATCGAAGAAGCTCTGCGCATGGCTGGACGCGGAACCGCTGGCTATCACATTTCGCTCGACATGGATTGGATCGACCCCGAGGATGCGCCGGGCGTAGGCACTCCGGTGCGCGGCGGGGCGACCTACCGGGAAGCGCACCTGGCGATGGAGATTATTGCTGACCACGGACGCATGGCGAGCTTCGAGATCGTGGAGGTGAATCCCGTGATTGATGAGCACAATCGGACAGCAGATTTGGCGGTTGAGTTGGCGTTGTCGGCGTTTGGAAAAAAGATTTTATAGACATTTTATGAGCAAGCTTCGGGTCGGAATTCTTTTTGGCGGACGTAGCGGTGAGCATGAAGTTTCGCTGCTCTCGGCTGCGTCGGTTCTCAACGCGATCGACAAAGAC
Source organism: Acidobacteriaceae bacterium (assembly GCA_030838305.1). GTDB lineage: Bacteria > Acidobacteriota > Terriglobia > Terriglobales > Acidobacteriaceae > Sulfotelmatobacter. Next base: position 35,383 of record JAUTWY010000455.1, on the reverse strand, counting down.
AAGTATGAAGTGGTTCCCATCGGCATTACCAAAGACGGTCGCTGGCTGACCTCGGGCGACGCCGAGAACCTGTTGCAAGGCAAGCTGGTGATCGAGCCGCGCCACCTTCGCGCGGGCAATCCAGAGACCACGCAACCGGCGGCAGTGCTGGCCCGAGGAGAAGCGGTTGTGGTCCCTCCCGAGCCTGTGCATCGGCAGAGCGGGCTCGTCCCTTTTCAGACGGATGCGGCGCTGACGCGGCGGGCCGCCGATCGGGCCATCAACGTCGATGTGATTTTTCCCGTGCTGCACGGCACCTTCGGTGAGGACGGGACGATTCAGGGCTTGCTGGAACTGGCTGATATCGCTTACGTGGGAGCGGGGGTGCTGGGCTCGGCTGCGGGCATGGACAAGGACGTGATGAAGTCGTTGTTCCTTGCCGCCGGAATTCCTATGGTCAGGCACGTCACAATTCTGCGCAGCGCGTGGGAGAAAGAGCCGAAGAAAGTTGAGAAATTTGTAGAGAGCAAGCTGAAGTTTCCGGTTTTTGTGAAGCCCGCGAATTTGGGATCGTCGGTCGGAATCAGCAAGGCGCACAACCGCAAGGAACTCGGGCCCGCTATCGAAGAAGCGGCGAAATTCGACCGCAAGATTGTCGTCGAGCAAAGCGTGGGTGGGAAGAAAAACAAGGCGCGAGAGATCGAGTGCTCGGTTCTCGGCAACGATGAGCCGATGGCTTCAATCCCCGGCGAAATTGTCCCCGTAAAAGAGTTCTACGACTACAACGCCAAGTATCTTGATGAAGGTTCCGAGCTGATTATCCCGGCAAAGCTCACCAAACCGGAAACGAAAAAGGTTCAGGAATTGGCGGTGCGATCTTTCAAAGCAGTGGACTGCTCCGGGCTGGCCCGCGTAGATTTTTTGATGGACCCGCAGACCCGCAAGATCTATTTGAACGAGATCAACACCATGCCCGGATTCACGGCGATCAGTATGTATCCGAAGCTGTGGGCGGCGTCCGGGCTTGAGTATGCGGATCTAATCGACCGGCTGATTCAACTTGGAATCGAGCGGCATGCCGACAAAAAGAAGAATCAGTATAGCCGTTAAAGGATTGCCGTCTCGGTTTCACCAACTCCAGCCTCAGCCAAAGTGACTACAGGCCGCAGTGATTCTTGCCGATGTTCCAGCCATGCCTGGCAACCGTCAATATCTGCTTCCGAATGATTGGGTCTTGATTCGAGCCAGGGCACGCGGCGCATCTTCACGCTGGGAGAAGAGATTATTCGGGAAGGTGAGTGGGGGAGCAACATCAATATCATCCGCAGAGGGGAAACTACTGTGGAACGGGCTGGGACGGGTTCGAGGGCGATTGTAGCCAGGCTCGGGGTGGACGACGTCTGTGGCGAGATCGGTTTTCTCGAACCGTGTAAAGCCACAGCGGCTGTCGTCGTAAGGGAAGAAGAGGCGGAAGTCGACGAAATCGGCGCGCACGAAATGCGAAAGATACTGGAGGCTTTTCCCGGACTCGCCTCGCATTTTTTAGCACTCGCTGGCGCTGGTGATGGCCCGGAGGTTGAAAACGACTTCCCCGGGGAAGGCACTGCGAGATGGGACTCCGCGAGCGTCGCGAGTAGGGAACTCTCACGGCGTTACCACCAAGGGAAGGTCGATGAAGCTGGCCTGGCGGGGCGAATGATACACATGCTGGGTCGCCTTCCGATAATCGCCCGGCTTAGCCCAGAAGATATTGTTCACGAAAGTCTGGGGATTGCGATCATAGAGCGGAAACCAGCTGGATTGAACCTGCACCATGATGCGATGGCCGGGCAGGAAAACATGGTTTGCAGTGGGAAGATTGAAATGGTAAGGCAAGGGTTGACCGGAGGCAATGGCTTTCGCCGTTTCCAGACTCTCGCGATAGCGGCCGCGGAAGATGTCCGCGGAGACCATCAGTTGGTATCCACCCATCGCAGCTTGGCCGGCGACTTCGTCGGGAAAGACGTCGATCAACTTAACCACCCAATCGGAATCGGTGCCGCTGGTGGAAGCGACCAGGTTGGCGACCGGTTGCCCGCTGATCTTCATGGGCGCGGTAAGAACGTCGGAGGTAAACACCGCAACATCGGGCCGGCCGGAGGATTCGCGCTGGTCGTCGACAAGCCACTCAGGCCAGGTTAAGCCATTGTCATAGCCGACAGGTTGAATGGGACGTCGGCGGAATGGCACGGGCTTTGCAGGATCAGAGACGTATTCGTCAAAGGGGGCGTCGCCTGCCTTAGGCTCGGCCAGGCTGAGCTTTTGAGCGGCATTGAGATAGAGAGGCGTTGGTTTGACTGAGCAGCCCTTTTCGCAACCGGCCGGCCATGTGGGTAGGCGCCGCCATGTGTTCGTTCCGGTTTCAAACGCGCTGACGGGTGCGACGTCAGCTTTGGGCGCGCCATCCTTCAGATATTGATCGAGGAATGGCCGGAGAATCTGTTGGCGGAAATAGAGTCCCGTATCGCTGTTGAACTTCAGTGCGCCGAGCGAGCTGCCATCACCAATTTCCTGACCGTGATGCCATGGTCCCAGCACCAGAAATAACTTATCGCTGTTCGGGTCTTTGGCTTGGAGAGCCTTATAGAGCGCAGGAGCGCCGTAGATATCTTCCTGATCCCACAGGCTGTCCACCAACATGGTTGGAACTTTTAAGGACTGCGCCGAGAGAATCCGGTCCATTGCTTGCTCTTGCCACCACTTGTCGTAACTGGGATGCTCTAGCAACTTCCGCCAGAACCCAACCTGCTCGAGTCCGTGACGGCGGCCGAGTTCACCCGCGGATACTGCTTCCATGTAAACGTCGTAGTCGTCAAAATGATTTGTCCACCATTTCTCGTCCGACGCGCGGGTGGCCTCTTGCACCTGGATGTACGGCAGATTCTGTTGGCGGAAAGCGCCGTTGTGAAACCAGTCGTCGCCCATCCAGCCATCCACCATGGGATTCATTGGAACTGCGACTTTCAATGCGGGATGCGGATTGACCAGCGCCATCAGCGTGGTGAATCCATCGTAAGAAATTCCCAAGACCCCGACTTTGCCGTTGGTCTCGGGAACATTTTTTACCAGCCAGTCGATGGTGTCGTAGGTGTCGGTGGCGTGATCAACCGGCGTGGGATTCAGCGGCCCGTGCAGGGGACGGGTCATCACGTAGTCGCCTTCGGAACCGTACTTGCCGCGAACGTCCTGCACAACGCGAATGTAGCCCCCTTCGACGATCACTTCGGCCGCATTGTCGTAACCGCTCAGGATGGGGCCGAGGTGAGCGCTCTGGGCGTGGCTGATTTGGGCGTTTGCATCATAAGGCGTGCGCGTGAGCAGGATCGGCGCATGGCTCGCACCTTTCGGCAGGACGATCACTGTATGCAGCTTTACGCCATCGCGCATGGGGATCATGACGTCGCGCTTGACGTAGTCGAAGGCGTCGGTGACCGTGGTGAAGTGGGCGGGAGACTCGTTCGCCAAATCAGTGGAGACGGTTGCAGCGGTCTGAGCCGCGCATTGCTTGACCGAAGTTACGACAAACGGGAGCAGGACCACGAGGACATATAAAAGGGTTACACAAGCATCACCTACCCGAAGAAAAAAAGACTTTCTCAACTTCCCCATGATCACCTCGCGAATCAAGAGTGTACCGGTCGCCAGCACTGAGAACAAATTTCTCGGGACTGCATGGCCGGTTCGGCCGGTCAAGCCGGTCAACGATCTTGTGGTCAACGATCTTGTTGACGAATCTTAATTGACGTTGTAGGATTAAGGACAAGTTTGCCCTTCGGGGCAGGCTTGGAATTTCATGCAGAGTGGCTGAGGGACGAGCCCTGTGACGCCACGGCAACCGGATCGGGATCATATATCCCGACCGCCAGGTGCCAACTCCCGCCCGGAAACGGGGAACATGAGATTCGGATGCGAAGCTTAAGTTTATTTGCATTCCGACCTCTTTTCCTTTTTCCTGGAAAGAGGCCTTCGTATTTTAGGGCGCTTTTTCCCGGCTCGTCCCCAGCTATTCGCTGCTGTAGAGCAAGACAGGAAAGCGAGTAGCATATGGCTCACTATGAATTGCGCTGCCGGGAATGCGGACGAAGTTGGGGCAACCAGCCTCGCTCGATTTGCGATGACTGTTTCTCTCCTCTGGAAATAACCTACGACTATGACGCCGTAAAGGGTGCTCTGGCCCAAGGCTCCGTTGATCAGCCGAAGGCCAGCCGCGAGCGCATTGCGCAACGATCCCCAAACATGTGGCGCTATTCGGAATTGCTGCCGCTGCCCGCGGGCTATGAGCCGCGGTTGCCGGTTGGGTTCACGCCCCTGTTCCAGACCCCGCATCTCGCGGAGCGACTGGTCGGAGCCACCAACGATTCGAAGACTGCCGCGCGGAATCTTTATCTGAAAAACGACGCCGTGTGCCTTCCGACTTTGAGCTTTAAGGATCGTGTAGTGGCGGTTGCGCTGGCACAGGCTCAAGAGTTCGGCTTTGATACGGTGGCGTGTTCTTCTACGGGCAATTTGGCTAACGCCGTTGCGGCGCATGCGGCCCGGCTCGGACTCAAAGCCTGGATATTCATCCCGTCCGATCTGGAACCCGCGAAGATTCTTGGCACACAGGTCTTCGGCGCGAATGTGGTGCGCATCGCGGGAAATTACGACCAGGTCAATCGGCTGTGCTCGCAGATTGCCGAAGAGCGGCGCTGGGGTTTCGTCAACGTCAACTTGCGGCCTTACTACGCTGAAGGATCGAAGACCGTCGGGTTCGAAATTGCCGAGCAACTGGGTTGGCGCCTGCCGGACAACGTGGTCGTTCCCATGGCAGGCGGGTCGTTGATCACAAAAATCAAGAAGGCGTTCGACGAACTTGCAAAGCTGGGCTTGGTTGAGGAGAAGCCGGTGAAGTTTTTTGGAGCGCAGGCGACTGGATGCTCTCCGATTTCGACGGCGGTAAAGACAGGCAGTGCGGAGATCGAACCGCAAAAGCCAGCGACCATTGCTCGTTCGCTCGCGATCGGCAATCCCGCTGACGGCCATTATGCCATTCAGACAATCAAGCATAGCGGCGGATGGAGCGAGGACGTGAGTGATCCCGAGGTGATCGATTCGATTCGACTGCTGGCCGAAACCGAAGGCATCTTCACCGAAACGGCTGGCGGCGTAACCGTAGGAACGGCCCGGAAGCTCTATCGCCAGGACCGCATTCTGCCTGAGGAAACAACCGTGTTGTGCATCACCGGAAACGGCTTGAAGACGACCGATGTCTTGGCGGGTGTGTACGAGATCGAGAGGCCGATCGCGCCTAAGCTGGCTGAATTCGAGAAATACCTGAACGAAACTCTGGATAACACCGAGGTCGCAAAAGAGGCGGCTACGGTGGGCGCATAAGGAGGGGAAAGATGCCGATCACGGTTCAAATTCCGACGGCCTTGCGTCGGCACACAGCGGGCGTGGGCTCGATCGCGTGCGCGGCCACGAATCTGGGAGAACTGTTCTCCGTCCTTGATGAGAAATTTCCGGAGCTGAAACCTCATCTCCGCGATGAAGCTGGACAGGTGCGCCGCTTTCTCAACATTTATGTGAATGAGGAAGACATCCGCTTTCTGGGCGGGCCTGGCTATGCCTTCCAGGATGGAGATGAGGTGCTGCTGGTGCCGTCGATTGCGGGCGGGGCAAGCTAATTCCAGTTCGTTTGCCCAACCCGCTCGCAGGCTGACGCTCCCGTCGCGTGTCCGTTGTGCGGTACGTCTCCAAACGCGGCGTTCTGACGACCTGCAACTTTCTACCCGCACATTCGAACTATTGCCTGGCTTGAACCACGGTTATCGCGAAGGCCCCGCTTGGCGTTTCCACCGTTCCCGCGGAACTCAACGTACCGTCGCTATTCAGAGCAAATATGGAAATGCTGCCGCTCTCATTAGCCACGTAAACAAACTTGCCGGAAGGATCGGCCGAAACGCGCCAGGGTTGCGCTCCGGTTGCGATGGTCCCGATGTGACTTAAATTTCCGCTGCTGGAGCTAATCGTGTACGCCGAAACCGTATTGTCTTGTCGATTGACTACGTAGGCAAACTTGCCTGACGGATTGACCGCTACACAAGTCGGGGAGTTGCCTGCCGGCGCGGCCCCTTCCGCAGTGGCCGTCAATACTCCTGTGCTGGAGTCGATGTTGTATTCCGAAACATTGTTGTTCCCATATGCATTGGGCACGTAGGCGAAATTGCCAGACGGGGCAATGGTGACACCGAACGGTCCACCTCCGGCTGGCGTTGTCGGGGGCGCCGTCGGAGTTAACACACCAGTGGTTTGGTCGATGGTGTACATCGACACGGTACTATCCCCTTGATTCGCAACGTATGCGAACCTCCCGGATGGATCGACGGTTACGGACCCGGGGTCCATTCCCGCTGGAGCCGCAGGCGGCCTTGTGGGCGTCAGGACCCCAGTTGTGGAATCGATAGTAAACATCGAAACCGTATTGTCGTCGCTGTTTGCCGTGTAGACGAATTTGCCGGAAGGATCGATTCCAATTCCCTGGGGGAAAAATCCGGTGGGGACCGTCGCTGGTGTCGTCGGAGTCAAGACACCGGTACGGGAATTGATGGTGTACATCGAGATTGTGGCATTATCGACCGCATTTGAAACAAGATTCGCCACATAGACGAACCTTCCCAAAGGATCGACAGCCATGTCTTCGGGGCTGCTTCCCGTGGCGATCGTAGCAGGCGTCGTCGGCGTCAGGCTCCCAGTGCAGGAATTAACGGTGTAGGAGGAGATGGTGCCGTTGCCCCAATCAAAGCTTCCTTGGTTTAATACGTAAGCAAAGGCTGGCTGGGGCGACTGCACGCACTCCGCTTGGGGGGAAAGCGTGGTCTTCATCGATGAGTTCCCACCGCAACCTGTGGCGAGCATAGCTGCGGTAGCGACGATCAATCTTACGGGGATGCTGCGTGCTCGACGAGGGGACGAAGAGGCCAAGCGCATAAAACCCTCCAGGCTGGCACTTCCCCGTCAAAACCTGCATCGGAGAGGACCTGCGAGCGTGGGCCAGAACTTGAGATGCACGGCGCAAGATCAGCGACGATGCGAGTATAGCGCGGAAAGCCATAAAATCGATGCATAGATGTGTAGTGGTTTGGTAAAAGTTCGTCACGAAAGGGTGCCTTCGTGCTACAGTCTAACTAACCGGTTAATTAAGTCATGGCCCGACTCTTTCGTCCTCGACAGCCCGCTCCCCGCATGGGTTCCCGCGGCCAGCCCGAGGAGAGCCGTGCCGCCATACTTCAGGCCGCAGCCAAAGAGTTTTCCGAGCACGGCATCGCCGGAGCGCGCACCGACGCCATTGCCCGCGAGGCGCGAGTCAACAAGGCGCTGCTCTATTACTACTTCAAAAACAAAGAGACGCTCTACGGCGCGGTCCTTGATAACGCGTTTTCCGGGATGAAGACAAAAGTCTTTCAGGTGCTCGACAGCGACTTACCTCCACGCAAGAAGATCATGGCCTACGTGGGTGCGTATTTCGATTTCATCGCTTCAAATCAAATTTATCCCAAGCTGATGCAGCGCGAAATGATGCGCGCGCGCGAAGGCCATTCAGAGCACATTGACCGGCTGGTGAAGACTTACTTTCAGCCAATCTACCGGAGGGTTGGCGAGTTGCTGCAGCAGGGAATCGTGGAAGGCGAATTCCGTAAAGTGGATCCGGCGCACTTCGTTCCTTCCATGGTAGCGATGATCGTCTTCTATTTCAGCAGCGCTCCCGTGATGCAGCGGATCGTGCGCTTCAATCCTCTGGCGCCGGAGCGAATCGCCGAGCGGCGGGCCGCGGTCCTGGATTTTATTTCTGCCGCGCTGTTTCATCCCACACCGAATACGGCACGAGGAATACGCCCATGAGTGCTCGTAACCGATTCTTCATTCTCTTGAGCATCATCTTCGTGATCTCGCTGATCTACTACGTGTTCTCCGCTGACCATTCCAAGGATCTGGTGCTGATCGGTACCGTTGACTCCAATCAGGTGATCGTCAGCGCGCAAGTGGAAGGCCGCATCCAGAAATTGCTGGTGGATGAAGGCACGCCGGTGAAGGCTGGAGACTTGATTGCCGTGCTCGATCCCTCCGAGTTGCAGACGCAGGAAGCCGCGGCGGCGGCAACCATCACGAGCCTGCAGCACAAAGTTTCCGAGATGCGGCACACCGAACGGTCCACTTCAGGTTCAACTTTGAGCGACGTGGTGAATGCGCGGGCGAAGGTGTCGTCGGCAAAGGCGCAACTACTGCAGGCCAAGGCCACGCTTGATCGCACTGCCAGCGACAGCCGGCGCGCGGTCGAACTGGCAAAAGCAGGCGTAGCCTCCGATCAAGAGCGCGTCCAGGCCGAAACCAATTTGCAGGCGGCGCAAGCGACGGTTCAGGCGCAACAAGAGCTGGTGAAGGCCGCAGAAGCCGAATTGAACGCGGCCATCGCGCGCACGCAGCAAGCCAATGCGGCGCAGAGCACCGTGCAGTCGACTCAAGCGGATCTAAAAAATGCCATTGCGCAGAAGAATCAGGCCGCGGTGCGGCTGGGTTACACCAATGTTTACGCTCCCGTCAGCGGCACTGTGTCGGTACGCGCGGCGCGACAGGGAGAAGTCGTAAACATCGGTGCGGCCATTGTGACCATCGTGGATCTGACCGACACGTGGGCACGGGTGGCGATTCCGGAAACTTATGCAGACCACATCGGCTATGGCGACACGTTGCGAGTTCGGCTGCCGGGCGGCACGATCACTAGCGGCAAGGTATTTTTCAAAGGAGTGGAAGGTGACTTTGCCACGCAGCGCGATGTGAGCCGCCGCAAGAGGGATATTAAGACCATCGTACTGAAAGTCCGGTTGGACAATCCGCAAGGCGCGTTCGTGCCAGGAATGACGGCCGAGGTGCTGGTCTCCCCGGCGCAGGTCAAGGGTGAGAGCAGACCGCAGAGCGCGGCCACAGCGGGGCAGCACTGATGGCTGACCTCAACGACAAAGTGAGCGGCGGATCACCCGCCTCCACACCGACTCACGCCATCGAAGTCGAGCACATCGTCAAGAAGTATGGCACCTTCACCGCGGTGGATGATGTTTCATTCCATGTGAGTGACGGCGAAATCTTCGGACTGCTTGGTCCGAATGGCGCGGGCAAGTCAACCCTGATCCGCATGATGACCACGCTGATCCCAATTACAGCAGGAAACGCGCGTATCGAAGGTCATGACGTTGCCAAGGATCCTGATGCCGTGCGGCGGACGATCGGAGTGATTCCGCAGGCGCTGACCAGCGATCTTGATCTTACGGTGGAAGAGAACCTCAACATCTACGCTAAGCTTTATGACGTACCGGCAAAAGAAAGGAAGCGCTCTATCGAGGAGCTACTTGGGCTAGTGGATCTGACCAAATGGCGCGATGCACAGACCAAGACGCTCTCGGGCGGCATGCGGCGGCGGTTGGAGATTGCGCGCGGCCTTGTGCATCATCCGAAAATATTCTTTCTCGATGAACCAACCACCGGATTGGATCCGGTGTCGCGCGTAGCCGTCTGGGAGATGCTGGGAAACATCAAGAGCCAGCGGCAACTCACGATTCTGATCACCACGCATTACATGGATGAGGCCGACCGGCTGTGCGATCGCATTGCCATCGTGGATCACGGCAAACTGGTCGCCCTCGATGCGCCGATGGCTTTGAAGGCTAGCGTGCCGGGGTCAAACGTGATTGAAGCGCAGTTCGAGAATCCTCCCGAAGACTGGGAGCAGCGGCTGCACACACTCGACGATGTCACCTCAGTGCAGCGGGAAGGCGCGGGAATGTATCGCGTGCTTACCGGCAACGGTTCGCGCACGACTACTGAATTGGTCGAAATGGCGGTGGAAGCCGGGGTGGCGGTGAAGTCGCTGTCGGTACAGAACACGACGCTGGACGATGTATTCGTGCACTACACGGGCCGTCAGTTGCGCGACGAACTGCAGAAAGCATATGCCTTCACAATGCCGCAGCGGCCGGGGTTGCAGCCATGAACCGCATCATGGCGATTGTCGAGCGCGAGATGCGCAAGTTTTTCCGCTCGCCGGCGTTGATGCTGGCATCGATGATTTTTCCCCTGGTGCAGCTCGTCATTTTGGGAAACGCGTTCGGCGGAAAGATTCGTGATGCCCGCGTCGCCATTGTGGATCAGGATGGCGGCACGCAGGCGCTGAAGATTCGCGAGGCTTTTGACTCCGTCCGCGCAAACATCCGAACTTTCGTTCCGGTGTACTACGACGATGAAAAAAAAGCTGTGGAAGATGTTCGCAACGGCAAGCTCGAGGGCGCAGTAATCATTCCCCCACAGTTTTCGCGGCGGGTTTACGAGGAAAATCATCCGCAGATTGCCTTAGTTGTAGATAACAGCGACAACTTTATGAGCTCCGCACTGGAGGCGGAACTCTCCAGCCTCACCAACGCTCTCAACCAGCCCACCATCGAGCCGCGAGTTCTGCGGCAGACCGCGCTGGACATTGTCGAACTCTATCCCTATATCGAATATATGAAATACTTGCTGCCCGGCTCGCTCACTCTGGCGATGTTTGTCTCGGTGATGATCGGCGGCGGCATGCTCTACATCGACGATAAGGCGCGCGGCGTGCACGAAGGTTATCTGGTCACGCCGATTACTAAACTCGAACTGGTATTGGGACTGAACTTGGCGGGCGCGATCAAAGCAGTGATGACCGGCATCATCATATGCGTGATCGGCGCGCTTATCTCCGGCGTGAACACGATTTTCAATCCGGTCACGATGTTTGGACTGCTGGTGATGATTGTGCTGACATCGCTGGCCTTCAATACCATGATGTTCCTGCTGATGGTGCGCATCGAAGATCCGCTGGTGCCGCGGGCCATGTTCGGCATTCTGAATACGCTGCTGTTTTTTCCCAGCGGGGCCATCTATCCGATCCAGGCCTTTCCCCGATGGCTGCGAGCCATCGCCAGCGTCGATCCCTTCACCTTCGCGGTCGACGGTTTTAAGTGCCTGCTGTTGAAAGAGACGACTCTCGCCGCGGTGTGGGGGGACATGCTGTTTCTTTCGATCTTTGCGGCCGTTACTCTCGGAATTGCGATTCCACTGTTTAAGCGAACGCTGTAGGGAAAGTTAACCGCCGAGATCGCAGAGGACGCCGAGAAGTCTAAATCCATCGGTTCTACGCTTCATGTTGATTTCTCGGCAGGCTCGGCGGTGAATCAACCCTGGAACTTTTGACTTAACGCTCGTGTCCGTTATTCTAGATGAGATGACTTTACTGGACGCGAAAGAATACCATCCCGAAAAAGAGCGGCAGAAAAGAAGCCGCATTATTTCGGCAATCGTTCTGATTCTGTTTCTGGCGATCGTTGGCTGGTGGAACCGCTTCTGGCCGGAAAAGCATATCGCCGATAAATTCTTTTCTTCGCTGCAGAAGCAAGAATTCGAAACGGCCTACGGAATTTACTATCACGATCCCGATTGGAAGCAGCACCCGCAGAATCATGCGCAGTATCCGTTCAATGAGTTCCGGCAGGACTGGGGGCCGGGCGGCCAGTGGGGTATCGTCAAGAGCTACAAGATCTACGGCACCAGTAACTGCCCGGGGGGAGGAACCGGGGTGGTCGTCGACCTGGTCGTGAACGATCGTGCGCAACACGCGCAGTTGTACGTCGACAAGAGCGATAAGACAATCAGCACGCCGCCCTGCGGCCTGGAATTTCGCTAGCTTCCAAACTGCTCCAATGTCTTTGTGAGCGACGCCTCGTCGCCGACGTTGAGGCAGGTTTTCGAGCGGTCGATCTGGCGCATCAGTCCGCACAGAACTTTTCCTGGACCGATCTCCACGAAGGTCTGCGCGCCTTCGCCGATCAGCAACCGCATGCACGCATCCCATTTCACCGCGCCCGTTACCTGTGCGATAAGCGTTTCGCGCGCCCTGTGTTCATCCGTGATCAGCGCCGCTTCCACATTGCAAGCCACCGGATACACCGGCTTCCGCATCTTCACCTTATTGAAATCTGCTTGAAGACGGTCCTGTGCGGGTTTCATCAGCGAACAATGGAAAGGCGCGCTCACCTGCAGCAACTTGGCGCGCTTGGCGCCGCGCTCATCGGCCAGCTTGGCTCCGCGTTCCACAGCCCCCGTATGGCCCGAGATAACAATTTGTTCCGCAGAATTGATATTGGCAGGCGAGCAGACCTCGCCTTGCGCTGCGTCCTGACAAACTGAAATTACTTTCTCCAATCCCATCCCGAGGATGGCCGCCATGCTCCCCATACCTACGGGGACTGCCTCCTGCATGTACTTGCCGCGATTGCGCACGGTGCGTACTGCATCCGCAAACGTCATGGTGCCAGATGCGACGTGGGCGGAGTACTCGCCCAGACTATGCCCCGCGACAAAGCACGGTTTGGGCATGCGGGCCTCGAGAATCCTCAGCGCTGCGATGGATACGGTGAGAATCGCAGGCTGTGTAACCTCGGTCAGCCGCAACTTCTCCTCCGGACCCTCGAAACAGACCTGCGACAATTTGTAGCCCAGAGCCTCGTCGGCTTCTTCAAATGTCTGCCGCGCAACGGGATACTTCTCGGCGAGGTCTTTGCCCATGCCAACGGCCTGCGAGCCCTGGCCGGGAAAAATAAATGCGATCATGGTTCCGCTGGCTGTTGACTTGGCAGGATTGGGAGAGTGATTGAGTTCGTGCATGATTTTGATTTTGCCGGGAATCAGCGCGCCGGCGCAGGTTCCGGTTCGGCGGGTGCGGGACGAAGCGCGGCCAATCCCTGCTCGATCGATTCGTTGATACGGCGCTGCGAAAACTCCGCAGCCACGCGCACAGCATTCTTGATCGCATTTGCGTTGGACGAACCGTGCGTGATGATGCACACACCTTTCACTCCCAGCAGTGGGGCGCCACCGTATTCGGTATGATCGATGCGTTTTTTGAAATCCGAAAACGCGCTGCGCGAAAGCATGTATCCGACTTGCCGCGAAATCGTTGCCTTCAGCGATTCTTTCAGGACCGTGCGGACCAGATTCGCCACGCCTTCTGACACTTTGAGCGCGACATTGCCGACGAAACCGTCGGCCACAATCACGTCGACGTTGCCATTGAACAGATCCCGGCCTTCCACGTTACCGACGAAGTTCAAGGGCAGCCGCTTCAATAACTGAAACGATTCGCGCGTCAGCTCGTTTCCCTTGGTTTCTTCTTCGCCAATCGAAAGCAATCCCACCCGGGGCCGGCGCCCGGACATCGATCGGGCGAACGCTTTGTTCTCAAACCTGCCGCCAAACATGGACCGAAAATAAATTTCGCCCATCACCGCAAACTGTTCGAGGTTGTGCGGCTTGCAATCCACATTCGCTCCGACGTCGAGCAAAATCGCCGCGGTCCCCAGAGCCGTAGGAAATACCGCCGCCAGTGCGGGACGGTCCACGCCGTGCAAAGCTCCCAGCACCATCTTTGCAGAGGCCATGGCCGCGCCGGTATTGCCGGCTGTAACAAAGCCCGCCGCACGGCCCTCACGAACCATACGCAGTCCCACCCGCATGGAAGAGTCGCGCTTGGAGCGGACCGCCTGCACCGCTTTATCTTCCATGGTGATGACTTGACTGGCGTGGACGATCTCGATCGGCAGCCGCGAGGCCGCAGGATGGCGTTCCAACTCGGCCTTGATCGTATCTTCCGGGCCGACCAGCAACACGCGCACGTCATAGTTGCGCGCAGCATGAATTGCGCCTTCGATTTCAGGCTTGGGAGCCCGGTCCGAACCCATCGCATCCAGCGCGATCACGCTAGGCATGGTGGCAGGAAATTAGCCGACTTCCTTTACTTCCAGAACTTCGCGGCCCTTGTAGTAGCCGCACTTGGCGCAGGCGCGATGCGGCATCTTCTTCTCGTGGCAGTTGGGACACTCGGAGAGCGAGTGGCTGGTCAGCGCATCATGCGCCCGCCGGGTCGAGGTGCGCTTCTGGGAATGTCGTCGTTTCGGATTCGGCATAGTATGAAAATTCCTCTCGCCAAGGCTCTTCGGCCTCGCTTGCTGTTAATCTCTGAATTTTGCTAATGCGCCAGCTTGTCGCGAATCTCTTTTAGCGCCGCCCACCGCGGTTCTTCCAGCGTGACCGCGCACGAACACTGTTCCTGGTTCAAATTCTTGCCGCAGTGTGGGCACAAGCCCTTGCAATCCTCGCGGCACGTAACCTTCAGCGGGACGGCCAGCAGCACTTGCTCGCGCACCACATCGTCCAGCAAAAGACCCTCGCCCACATAATAGCTGATCTCGGCCTCGGCGTCGGTCACAGACATTTCATCGCGCCCGGCGTCGGATCCCTGAGGACGATACAAAAGATCAAACTCGCGCTTTACATCCTGGGTGAGAGGTTCCAAACAGCGCGCGCAGTATGTCTCCAGGCTGGTCGCCAGCCGACCCCTAACGCGTATGTCTTGGATAATCTTGTGCTTGCCGTGATGCTCTTCGACCAAGTCGGCACGGCCGCTGCTTTCGATCGGCGTGACCTGGCGATAATCGGCTCCCAAGTCGATTGTGCCCGGCTCGAACTTCTCCGCAAACTCCACGGGATGAAGTTGTAAATGTTTGATCTCGAAGAACATGGGAACCTCCGCGCCGCCGTCCAGTTGCCGCCCCAGGCCCGCGGAAGCACGCCAAGAAGGCGCAAGTACCGCAAGGAGCAATTTCAAGGATAAAGGTTGAAAGAAAGCAGTGTCAAGGCGGAGCCGCCGGTCATTTCCCGGTCTTTGGATTCAGCCCTAATGCCCACAGGGTGCTTTTATCTGCGACCGTGCGCCCATCCTTTTTTGTAACCACGCCGAAACTGCCCGAATAGTCCCACATCGTCCAACCTATGCCATGCTCTTCCAAAGCGGTTCGCACGTCATGAATCCATGCCTCACGGTCTTTTGGTTTCGCATAATAGCGATAGACACCGAACTCGTTGCAAACTACCGGGACCGCTCGGCGCCGGGCCCAGTCCGCCACCTGCGCAATCTCAGCGTTAACCCGCGCAGCATCCCAATGGTCCAGCCCGTATCGCATCACTGCTAGACGGTCAATCGCATCCGGTACGTCAGCCGCCACTCTCGCCGCCGATTCTGGCGACGACGGATAATCCAGGCCTTTCACCCAATGCCAGAAGTACACTCCCCACGTCGCACCCTGGTGTGTGAAGATGTGCGGATCGTAGAAATGAAAGTTGTAAATCACATTGGGATCGCGCAGAGGCTCGAGAAACACCAGTTCGTCATCGTTCGACCAACGAGCTCCTGCCGCGATCATCGTGTGTTGCGGCGCGCCTTCACGGATCGCCGCCGCCACTTTCGACTGCACGCCGTACCAGCGGTAACGATCGGTGAACTCTGGCTCGTTCAGAATCTCGAAGAAGACGCGGTCCGCATCCCAAGTGGAATAGTGCCGCGCCAGCGCCCTCCAGAAGTCACTCAACTCCTGCACAAAGCTGTCATCTTTCGCCAGCCGTGCTTTGAACTCGCTATTAGGATGCAGATCGATCACCACCGCCAGCCCGCGATCTAAGACCATCTTTATGGCGGTGTCGAGATAGCCGATGTATTCCGCGGGAAGCTCATCGGGCGGGTGGTGTAACACCATGGGTTCAGGATCCACGCTCAGGCGCACGTGATCGAAGCCCATCGATTGGATCAGTGCAATGTCATCCGCGGTGGTCCAGCTTTGGAAGTGTTCTTTGGAGTATCCGAGCTTGTCATAGACTTGCGCAAACCACTCGCTCGCGTTGATTCCACGCCGCAGGTGCGCGAGCCGCGAAGATGGAACGGAAGAGACTGGCTGTACAGAACGGGCCGCCGTGGATTGAGCCAGCGGAAGACACGTGGTTAGCGCGGCCAGGGTAGCCAGTGCGGTGCACCGCATGATCCACAGACATTTCATGCTCTTAACTCAAAATGGGCAGTGCCCGAATCCTTTTCTTCGTCGCCGCATGGATCGCGTTGCACAGCGCGGGCGCCAGCGGGGGAACGGAAGGCTCTCCAATCCCCGTAGGCACTTCCGTACTCGGCACTGCATGGACTTCCACCGCCGGAACTTCTTCCATGCGCAGCGGCGCGTAGTCGTCAAAATTTCCCTGGACTACGCGTCCCTTCTCGATGGTGATCTTCGCCCTGAGGGCATTCGACAGCGCATAGACGATGCCACCCGGAATTTGCTGCTCCAGGATGCTGGGATTCACGACTTGTCCGCAATCGACCACCGCTACCACGCGATGCACACGCGGGGTTCCGTTCTCCATGCTGATCTCGACTACCTCAGCCATGTAGGAAGAAAAACATGCAAAGCACGCAATCCCGCGAAAGCGTCCCGCAGGCAAAGGATGCTTCCACCCTGCCTTTTCCGCCGCCAGTTGCAGGACCCCACGCATACGGGCGGTGTGCCATGTCGTCGTGAAGTACTGGATGTCCTGATCCTTCGAAAGCAGGTGCAGGCGATATTCCAGCGGATCTTTTCCTGCCGCCGCAGCCAGTTCATCAATGAAACTCTCGCTGGCAAATCCCACCTGCAGCGCGTAAACGGACCGCATCCACCCTAGCGGCACCGGCGTTTCCGCGATCACGCTCTCAATCGACACATTATCCATCCCGTACACAAGAGCCGCTTCATCTGGCAGATCGGGATCCACTCCACCCGGCACGGGTTGCCCTTTTTGCCCGCTGATTGAAGGTGCGATGATGCGATGCGTAAACGCCACCGGCCAACCTGCACCATCCAGAACCGCGCTCAGCTGATGCAGGCTCGCCGGCCTGTAGGTTGAAAAGCGCATGTCATCTTCGCGAGTCCAAATCACTTTCACCGGACCGCCAATCGCCTTCGACACCAGGGCCGCTTCCACCGCGTAGTCGTGCTCCAGCCGCCGCCCGAAACCTCCACCCATCAGTGTGACATTCACCTTGACTTGGTCTGAATCCAGACCGACGGCTTGCGCCACCGCGTCGCGGCAATCCTGCGGAACTTGCGTGGGAGCCCATAACTCGCATCCGGTTGCGGAATAATTCGCGGTACAGTTTCCCGGCTCCATCGGGGCATGCGCCATGAATGGCAGCTGATATTCCGCTGTAATTCTCCGCCCCTTCGCCTTCGTCACATCGCCCACCGAATACAAAGTCGCGCCCTTTTTTGCCGCGGTCTGCTTCAATAACTCCGTGACCGCCGCAGTATTCAAGTCTTTGTTCGGCCCGTCATCCCAATTCACGGTAAGCACGCGCCGCCCTTCCATCGCGCCCCAAACGCTGTCCGCGGCCACGGCCACCGCTGCATCGCTGATCTTGCCTACGTAACTCACTCCGGAATTCTTCTTCGATTCCTTATCGTCGAAGCTTACGACCTTCCCGCCGATGGTGGGACACCGCGACAGAACCGCGTATTTCATCCCCGGCATCCGGAAGTCGATGCCGAACCCAGCTTCGCCCTTTACCTTCGCAGGCGTATCCACACGGGCCAGGCGCTGTCCAACAATCTTATAATCCTTCGCCTGCTTCAAGGTCACATCGCTCGGAATAGGCAATGTGGAGGCCTTCCCGGCCAACTCCCCGTAGCTCAATCTCCGGTTGGACGCCGTATGAAGGATGCTTCCGCCCTGCGCGCTGCATGAGGATCGCGGCACGCCCCAGGTCAGCGCCGCCGCCGAAATCAGCATCTCCCTCGCCGCTGCGCCCGCCTTTCGCATGGGATCCCAGGCTGTCCGCACACTCGCGCTGCCGCCTGTGGTTTGATCCCCGTAGAGTGTGCTCGCTCCAGCCTGCTCGATCTCGATCTGCTTCCAGTCTGCTTCCAATTCTTCCGCCAGAATCATGGGTAGCGCTGTGCGGACACCTTGCCCCATCTCGGAACGCGCCACAACGATCGTGACCTTGTTATCCGGCGTAATCCGCAGATATGCGTTAGGTGAGAATGCTTCGTGGTTCGCCCGCCCTCCATGCGGCAGGTAGAAACCCACCACAAGTCCTGCTCCCGCGGCTACTCCTGCGGCAACGAATTCCCGCCGGCTCAGCGGGCTCATCGCGCACCTCCCGGAGCCGCCGCTGATTCTGATGCCCGATGAATCGCCTTGCGTATTCTCTCGTACGTTCCGCAGCGGCACAGGTTTCCATTCATTGCCCGCGTGATCTGTTCGTCGCTTGGCTTCGGAGTCTTTGCCAACAGCGCCGCCGCCGTCATAATTTGTCCCGTCTGGCAGTAACCGCATTGCGGAACTTCTTCGGCAATCCAGGCCTGCTGCAACACATGCAGCCCGTTGGCGCCCAGGCCTTCAATGGTCGTGACGTTTTTCCCCGCAACCTGCGAGATCGGGGTCGAGCACGACCGTATCGCCTCGCCCTCCGCGTGCACGGTGCAGGCGCCGCAGAATCCGGCGCCACAACCGAATTTGGTTCCGGTGAGTTCCATGGTGTCCCGCAGCACCCAGAGCAGTGGAGTCTCCGGCGAGACGCTCACTTTCTTTTCGTTACCGTTCACGCGCAGTGTGAAGTCAGCCATAGGTTTTCCAATGGGAATAAAACCCGGTAATTGAATCTGGACAATCATCCTACTCAACCAGCAGAAAAAGTGGAATGGGCTCGTGAGAAAAGCGTGCAAGAATAAAGTTTCCGCTCCTTCATGCCGATAGGGATAAGTTGGGGAGAAGCAGAATTGGAACGTCAGAATCAGCCCGCAGCCAGTGCCGGTAGGGGCATGGCCGACAGTCGTCGCCAGCCCCGGTTCAAGCTTGAGGTCAATATGAGTATCAGTTCCCGGAACTGCGGCGTGCTGAAGGGGCACACCGTCGACCTCAGCGATTCCGGAATCTCAGCCATACTGAGAATTGAAGTTCCCGTGGACGAAATGGTGGAATTGGAATTTATTCTTCCCCTCGGCCCAGTGAGGGTTTATGCAGTGGTCCGCCAAAGGAATGCCTTCCGCTACGGCTTCCAGTTCGTGCAATCAGTCTCCGCAGAAGAAGTCATTCAGGCGACCTACCGCCGGCTTGTCATTGAACAAACGCTGCTAGGCAGGTCTGACGCTGTTCTTGGGGTGCGGGGGCGGGGTGCCCGGGTCTACTTCAGTTCCGTAAGTTTTTGGGTCGCAATCTGCACCGCTTCAGGGCCGGGATTGTCCTTCTTGATCTGCTCGTAGATACGTTTCGCGTCCAGCGGCTGATTGCTGGTCTGGTAAAGCTCGGCCAGTTGTAACTGTGCGGTGGCTTTGCTCACCGAAGCCGTGGGATGGTTGATCAGATCCTGGTATAACGCCACGGCGTCCTTGGTACGATTGGTGTTCCCGTGGAGAGCCGCCAGCGCGAGCCTAGCGACCGAAGCCAGTTCTTTGTTGCCGGTCGATGCCACCGCCTTGAAACTGCTTTCGGCTGCGACATTATCGCCTGCGGTTGCCGAGGTCACACCCAAAAAGTAGCGTGCCATGTCCGCCGTGCGGGTGTGCGGATATTTATCCACAATCGCCTGAAATTGTTTTTTCGCTGCCTCGGAACGCTCTTTTGCGGAGGTAAAGCTGGGAACGTCTGGTTGCGCGGGCGTTTCGGCGGGACGCAACTGAGCCTCCAGGGTCCTGACCGCCTGCAACATCTCCAGGCTGGCCTTCTCATCTTGCGCGCTCAGGTAATACCAGCCGCCCGCCACCGCGGCCACGATTACAACAACCGCGACGGCAGCAATCGCCAGAGTGCTCCTGTGCGCGACGCTCCAGTGAGCAGTCTTCTCGGCAGCCCCAATGGTGACGCGGCTGAATGCATCCTGCTTAAGTTGATGACGGGTTTCTGCGCGCACTGCAACCTTCCAGTCTCGGTCTTGTGAGTCTCTGTCTTGGTGGGACGAACTATTTAGTTTATCAGCCGGAAAATAACACCGTCAAAGCTGGAACGCGACTAGCGTGGAGCCTCTTCTAGCAAGCCCTGCTCGAGCTTTTCCTGGCACTCAATGCAATGGCGCGTCCAGGGCACAGCCTCCAGGCGCTTGGCGTTAATTTCCTTGCCGCAGTGGATGCATTCGCCAAAACTGCCCTCGCGAATCCGTGCCAGCGCCTTTTCGACCATCTGCAGGAGCTGCCGCTCGTTGTTGCTCTGGCTGAAAAGAAATTCTTTGGTGTAGGAACTGGCGGCGCGATCGGCAATATCCTGCGCCGTGTCCTCGTCAGCGGAGCGGCCATCCGCCTGGGTGCGAGAGACCGTTCGGCGCAGATCCTGCTGCCGCGTCTCCAGCCGCTTCTTAAATCCCTCTAACTTCTTCTTATCCATAAGTTCACTTCTTCTATAAATCCGCCGGCGGTTCTCCAGAACCGCCCGTGGGGTTTGGGCCAAACAAAAATGATAAGCGCCACAAATGAGATGCGTCAACAGGCCCTTCTGGCTCGATAAAAAACGGATGAAGTCAGGTTGTTCCTGATGGCCGCACTATAATTGCTAGCATCAATCTTATGAAGCCTCTATTTCGCTTCGCGATGCTGGCGCTGGCGCTGGTGGTGGTGGCGCTGGTGTCGGCATTGACGGCCATGCGATTTGCGATTCACGGTCAGGAAGTGGAAGTGCCCGCAGTCCTTGGCCTGACCCCTCCGGATGCCGAACGCTCTGTTTCCGGGCTTGGGTTCCAGATTGAGGTGGAGCGCCAGTACTACAGTGCAACGATTCCGGAGGGAAGGATCATGACCCAAATGCCGCTGCCTGGGACGAAAGTGCGGCGCGGCTGGCAGTTACGGGTGGCGCAGAGCATGGGGCCACAGCGCGTTTCGATTCCCGATGTAACCCGGCAAAGTGAGCGCGCAGCGGAGTTAAACATCCGGCGCCGCGGACTGGAAGTGGCTTCGATCACCGAGATTCAGTTGCCGGGAACTCCAACCGACCTGGTGGTGGCGCAGAGTCCTCCGGCAAACGCAAGCCAGGTGGCGGCTCCGAAAACGAGTTTGTTGGTGACGGTGACGGCCGATGCGCCGGCATTCGTGGTGCCGAACTTTGTCGGACAACCGTTGGGCACTGCGAGTCGGACGCTGCAGGACGCAGGTTTCCGGCTGGGGACCGTGAGCATGGCTCCCGCGCAGGCGAACGCGGTTGCGCCGAATTCCGCAACAGCGAGCACAGCCCCCTCCCCATCTCCTGCGCCGCCGCAGCCCTCGCCAGCCAGCATGATCGTTACGCAGTGGCCGCCGGCGGGACAGAAAGTTCTGGCGGGTGCAGTGCTGAATTTCGAAGTTCGATAATCGGCTTCTAGATTTTCTCCAGGATCGCAGAAAAGAATCCGTCGCAGGGATGGACCCCGGGAAAAGTACGAAGGTAGGGACCGCGAGTGAGCCCGGAAGCATCTGGCCACACTAATTCTTGTTCTTGTCGCAATTGCTCAAGCTCCCCGCGGCAGTCAATCACACGGAATGATGAGTCCTGGGCCAGGGCCAACTCAACGACATCTTCGTTCTCTTCTCTCTCCAGGGAGCATGTGGAATAAATCAGACGTCCTCCATCAGTGACCTGGGTCATCGCCGAACGGAGGATCGCGACCTGGCGCACTTGCAGAGCAGCGAGATCTTCGGGCGTGAGACGCCATTTGATTTCTGGATTGCGGGCGAGGGTGCCCGTGCCGGAGCAAGGCACGTCAGCGAGCACACGGTTGAATCTTGTGGCAAAAGGCAGCCTTTGCGCATCGGCGGCCACCACCTGGACATTCGGGCTGTGCGCCTCCGCCCGATAATTCCCGCGCCGCAATGTTTGCAGCAGCCGCGCCCGGTGTGGGTGAAGATCGACGGCAACGATATCCGCAGTGGGATTGCGATCCGCGATGGCCGCAGTTTTTCCTCCGGGAGCCGCACAGCAATCCAGAATGTTTGCCCCGCGGCCGACCAGAGCTGCGACCAACTGCGATGCTTCGTCTTGAATGCCGCATAAGCCTCCCCGGAACGCTGCAGACTTGGTAATGTCTCCATGCACAACGCGCCGTGCCGAGGAAAGTAGAACGCCCCGCACGACTTCGACGCCCTCAGCTTTGAGTTGGGCTTCCGCCTCGGGATGACGAATGCGAATTGCGGTAGTGGGAACCGACTGGTCGTATTCGCAAATCCGGTGCGCTGTTTCGATTCCAAAGGCTTGAGTCCAGCGTTCGATAAGCCATCGTGGATGCGCGCTGCTGCTGGCAAGGCCTTCGGCAGAAGATCCATTCAGCATCGATTGCGAGAACTGGCGGCCGAGGCTGCTGCTGGCGAGCTTACGCAAGACAGCATTGACGAAAGAAGCGGCTGAACGCTTACGGGCGCGTTTGACCAATTCGACGCTCTCATTGATCGCGGCACGGGCTGGAACGCGATCCAGCCAGCCCAGTTGGTAAACCGCAAGGCGAAGTGCAGTCAGGATTTCGAGATCGAGTTTGGAAAGCGGTTGGGCGGAAACCCCTGCGATTTGTACGTCGAGCAGCGATCGCCAGCGTAGAACGCCCATGACCAGTTCCGTTGCCAAAGAGTGGTCGACCACGGAGAGACGGTCGTATGTCCGGGAATGAAGAAGTTCGGAGGCATAGGAGGACTCGCGGTCGACGCGAATGAGGATATCGAAAGCCGCAGAACGGGCTGGCGAGACTGCGGGATCCGAGTCTGGACGCTTTGATTTCACAATGGCAAGTATGACGGAAGCAACCGAAGTGGGGAAGAACTTCGCCCTGGATTAAGCGCCAAGTTTCTCGCCGGAATGAGGGCGATAGCCTCGAAGGAAATCGGAAGCAGAGCTTCGTTTCTTGCCCTCCAGTTGCAATCCGAGGAGTTCGATCGCGGTACCCTCGCCGCAACCGACAAAAAGACAATCACCTTCTACCTTGAGCTCGGATGGAGGCAGAGCTCGATCGAACCTCTCTGCCTTCCATACTTGCAGATTCTTCCCGCGGAACTTCGTGTATGCGCCCGGCCACGGCTGAAAGCCGCGCATGCGATTCAGTATCTCGTTCACGGGGCGGGAGAAATCGATCAGGCCATCTTCCTTCTTGAGGATGGGTGCTAGCGTGGCTTGGGCGTGATCTTGCTGGCGCGAGTTGATCGTGCCGGCTTGCAACCCGCGCAAGGTTGTAACCATAAGGTCAGCTCCCAGGGTCGCCAACTTCGGGGCAAGGGACTCTGAAGTGTCGGCAGGAGCAATGGGAGTTTCCTGCTGTAAGAGAATGTCGCCGGTATCGAGGCCAGCGTCAATTCTCATGGTAGTGGCTCCGGTGATGGGCTCGCCCTGCGCAATCGCCCACTGGATGGGCGCGGCCCCGCGATATTTCGGCAGGAGCGAAGCGTGCAGATTGATGTTGCCGAGCGGCGGAAGATCGAGCATCCATTGTGGAATGATGCGGCCGTAGCCGACCACGATGATGGCGTCCGGCTTGAGGGTGGTGAGCTGAGCTCGGAAATCGGCATTGTTCTTGATGCTTGCGGGCTGGGCGATGGGCAATTTTAAATTCAGCGCGGATTGCTTGACTGGCGACGAAACGGTTTCGAGGCCGCGCCCTTTAGGGCGGTCCGGCTGCGTCACCACGAGCTGGATCTTGAATCCCGTCTCGACCAGGCTCTCGAGTGTGGGTACGGCAAATTGCGGCGTGCCGCAAAAGACGAGATTGAGAGAGGGAGGCATTGACACATTGAATCCTTAGTTCATTGACTAATCTCTGAATGACTCAATCTCTCAATGACTCAATCTTCTACCATTCTCCCGCTTTGACCAGTTTGCGGATTTTGCGCTTGATCAAGTCGCGCTTGAGCGCGCTGATGTGACTGATGTAGAGCTTGCCATTCAGGTGATCGGTTTCATGTTGAAAAGCGCGGGCCAGCAAGTCGTCGCCGGTCTTCTCGAAAACCTTCCCCGTCACATCTTGAGCGCGCACCGTGGCAACTTGCGCACGGCTCACGTTTTCGCGGAAGTCAGGAATACTGAGACAGCCCTCACTCTGCGCGTGCCGGCCTTCCTTATGAATGATCTCAGGATTTATGAGGACGAGTTTGGCGTCGGGATCTTCTTTGAACGTGACGTCCACTACCGCGATACGGCGCGAAATTCCGATCTGCGGCGCGGCCAGCCCCACGCCGCGGGCAGCATACATTGACTCGAACATGTCTGCGATCAACTTCTTCAGTTCATCGTTGAAGACCGTGACCTTCTCCGCCGGCTTTTCAAGCACGGGATTTCCGAATTTCACAATGGGGTAAATCATCAGTAGTTTTTTAGTTGCAGGCAATAGCCCTGGAAATTGCGCAAAGTCTCTCCCAAGGAGTCGCCGCCGAACTTGTCGAGTGCACAGCGCGCCAGAGTAAGGGCGACCATGGCTTCGGCCGCAACTCCAGCGGCGGGAACCACACAAACATCGGAACGCTCATAGGCCGCGCTCACGGGTTCACGGGTAGCGAAATCGACAGATTTTAGCGGACGGCGCAAAGTGGAAATCGGCTTCAGATAGCCGCGCACGCGAATCTCCTCACCGTTGGAAACGCCGCCTTCAATTCCGCCCGCGTTGTTACGATTGCGAGTGAACGCGGTAAAGGCTGCCGGCTGGCCGTAGCCGATTTCGTCGTGCACGGCCGAGCCGGGAGAAGCCGCGGCGGTAACTCCTGCGCCGATCTCAACCGCCTTCACCGCTTGCAGAGACATAACTGCTCCGGCCAGCAGACCGTCCAGCCGCTCGTCCCACTGCGCGTAAGTTCCGAGGCCGGGGGGCACACCGTGGGCCACGACTTCAAACACTCCTCCCACCGAGTCACCAGTTTTCAAAACCTTATCCACTTGCTCCTTCATGCCATTCTGAATTTGCGGATCGGCACAGTTCAGCAAAATTTCATCCTGATTGTAAAGCTCCTGAATCTGCTTCCACGAGACCTCTTGCTGCAGGACGACGCTGCCGACAGCGACCACGTGGCTGAGAACCTCGATGCCGAGTTCGCGCAGGAACGTCTTGGTGAGTGCGCCGATGGCGACGCGCGCCGCTGATTCGCGGGCCGAGGCACGCTCCAGAACGTAGCGAGCTTCGGAGAAATTGTATTTCAGAGCCCCCGCCAAATCCGCGTGCCCGGGCCGGGGAGAAGCTACACGCTTGTGACGGGCGGGATCGCCCTCGGCAACCGGTAATGCCTCCTGCCAGTTCTTCCAATCTCTGTTTTCGAGTTGCACCGAAATTGGCGAGCCTATCGTCATGCCATGCCGAACGCCGGAGAGAATGTGAGCCGTATCGCGCTCGATCTTCATGCGGCCGCCGCGCCCGTAGCCTTGCTGCCGGCGCCAGAGTTCGCGATCGAGAAATGCCTGGTCGACTTTGAGCCCGGCAGGCAGGCCCGACAGGAATGCGACCAGGGCTTCGCCGTGAGATTCTCCGGCTGTGAAGTAACGCAGCATAAGTGCTCGATTCTACCTGATGCGGCGGCTCGCTGGAATTTTCTGCGTGGTAAACAGAAGGTGTCGCCCCCGCACGATCCGCTACAAAGTGGCAATAGAGTGATTCTTTTTCAGGCGCACCGGCACGAATGATTGCTACAATACGTGAAACGCTCATTATTTTTGTAGTTTGGGTTCTGTCCCTCCGCTCGCGTCATTTCGCAAACGTTCTGGCCAAACTAAGGAGACTGTGTGCCCCCACGCACAGATTCGACGGAGGTATTCGTTTCGAACCGCAAGATTCGTTGCGGACTTGTGCACGACCACGTTCTGTTGCGTGAAGGCCTGAGGCGACTGCTGGAAGATGAGCCTGACATCCAGGTTGTAAGCGAGGCCGGCAACGCGGCAGAGGGTTTGCGCAAGGTTCACGAGTTTCGCCCGGATGTGGTGGTCGCGGATTCCGCGACCTTCGGGCTTCGGCCGGCTGAGGCTGAGCTTCTTGTGGCGCGGGAGTCTCCCCGTACCAAAATCGTATTCTTGAGCGGCCAGGAACAATCCGGCTTCCCGCTTGGAAATTTGCGGACAGCAGAGCAAAGCTGCGCGGTTCGGCAAACTTCCGCGGGAGAACTGGTGGAAATGGTCCGCAACGCTGCGAATCAGCCGAATGACCGGGAGGCGTTCTCACAACCAGATCCACAGCGCCCCACCACAACATTATTCCGGCAAGAACGCACACTTACCGCTCGCGAGCGCGAAGTGCTGAAGCTGTTGGCGGAAGGAAGAACCGTGCGATCGGCGGCAACAGTTCTGGGACTCAGCATTAAGACGGTGGACGCTCACAAGTTCAATCTGATGCGGAAGCTTGGCATCCACAATAAGGCGGAGCTGGTAATGTGGGCGATTCAGAGGAAAGTAGTGAAGGTTCCGGTTAATTTCTAAGCTGATTGCTGACCTGTGCCGGCGGAGGCAAGTTCCGCCAGGCTGGAAACCTGCAACTCGGGATGCCCCTCCGCTGCTTTCACCGCACCCACCCCGGTTCGCGGCGATGGCCGGTTAACCCAGACGGTAGCGAGGCCCAGCGACTGCGCGGGAAGCACGTCGTGGTAAACGCTCTGGCCTACGTGCAGGATG
Organism: Acidobacteriaceae bacterium; assembly: GCA_030838305.1. Classification (GTDB taxonomy): domain Bacteria; phylum Acidobacteriota; class Terriglobia; order Terriglobales; family Acidobacteriaceae; genus Sulfotelmatobacter. The sequence continues at coordinate 8,875 of JAUTWY010000455.1, read as the reverse complement.
CGGTGAGCGGGAACGCCGATGCGGGCCAATGCGAGTTCGAAAATCTTCAGTGATGGCTTGTAGGCTCCCGCCTGTTGGGCCGTGATGACCTGGTCAAATTTGACTCCCAATTGAGGCTGAGTTCCAGCGAAAAGATCGTCGTCCACGTTGGAAATGATAGCCAGCCGGAAACGTTTCTGAAGTTCGCGAAGCGCGCCAACTGTATCCGGCCAGGGCTTCCAACTCGGCAGTGACTCGGGCAGCGATTGAGTTTCGGAGTGCGTTGCAGAGAATCCAAAGTGTTCGCCGAATTGGCTTACCACCGACTGCAGCACCTCGCGATAGCGGCGATACGTGCCGTGCTCGGCGCGAGCTTCGAAGTCGCCGTAATGCCGGAGGATCGTGGCATCGTCCGTGTCTTTCCCGCGGGCTCCAAGAATGCCGTGCAGGCAGCGGAGGATTCCTTCCTCCCAGTTAATCAGGGTGCCGTAGCAATCGAAGGTGAGAATCTCGAAGCGGTTGAAGTCGAGCATCTTGGGATAACAAACTCTCACCGCAAGCAAGGCATGCCCGCTTGTGGTGATCTGGGGTGAGCCGGCAGATCTATTGGCTGACTTCGATCGGTTGCGTGAGCTGGAAGGCCACCGCAGATTCTGCGGGCAGCACAATTTCCTTGTTTCCCGTAAGGGCCGCGCCAGCTCCGCCGGCCCCGCCCCCGGCTGCGAGCCCAATGGCTGCGCCCTTTCCGCCACCTGCCAATCCTCCTACAATTCCGCCCAACGCAGCCCCGCCGCCAGCCATGATTCCAGTGCGCTTGCCCTTTCCTTTGATTGTGAAAGAACGGGCAGAGGCATGGACCCGCGTATCCGAGCCGTTGATGTTGATGGAGTCAAGCCGAATCTGCAGAAGCGCGCCACCCGCAAATTTTCCGAGAGGCTTGGCATTCACTACTGTTCCGCTGACTCGGGTAGCCCGTGGGATGGCGACGGCATTGTCTATCACGACGTCTTTGGCCACGGTGCCAGTGAATCGCTCCCCCGGCGCGCTCACTTTGGAGCCAAGCTCTGTCCCTAACCTGACGGTCACTGTAGTCCCGGAGGGCACCACCAGGGGTGGGTTTGGAGCCGGGGCTTGATTCTGCTGGTTGGCGCTGTTCGTATCCGCGTTGCTCGTGTTGCCGTTGTTGGCATTGTTGGTGTTGCCGCTGGCGGCATTCGAATTGTCCGAGGCAGGCTTGCGCGAGCAGCCCGCAGTGCCCAGCATCAGAGCAAGACTAAGAATGAAAAAGATAGAACGTGAGCGCATGATCCCTCCATGTCGTACTGACTCCTAATTTAATCGCAAAGGATTGGCGTGGCAATCGACTGAGTCTGGATAGTGAGTATCGATAGCATGTTCCCGTTTCACGTGATGAACATCAGGGTTTGAGACCGGTCACAGGGGAGCTTTCTTCGCGGCCTTCACTCGCGCCTTCCGGCTCATCCTCAGCGGGGGAGGAGGAATCGGTGGGTGCGGGAGGAGGTTTTGGGCTAAGAAATTTTGCGCTGTTTAGCAGGGGGCGACCGAGTGACGCGTTATAGCTCGTCCATGAGCTATCGAGGTCAGCCTCGCGCTCAAATTGCGCGCGCATGGCCTCCATTTTGGAATCCAGGTCGTCCATATAATGCAAGAGGAGCGCTTCGGGAAACATCGGCAACTTGGGCGAGCCGAATTCATACTCTCCATGGTGGCTGATAATGAGATGTTCCAGCAGCGTCTTGAGTTCAGTGGGAAATGCTGGGACCAGCGCGAGTTTCGCCTGCAACATCTCCAGTTCAATAATCATGTGCCCCAGAAGCTGGCCGCGCGTGGTGTAAGAGAACGAGCGGTTGTAGGCCAGTTCGTGAATCTTGCCAATGTCGTGGAGAAAGACCCCAGTCAGCAACAAGTCGCGATTGACCTGAGGATAGTTTCTGGAGACCAGGTCGCAAGAGCGAAAAAGCGAGACTACATGGTCGAGCAGGCCCCCGATATAAGCATGATGCAGAGTCTTGGCCGCCGGGGCGTTGCGGTATGCGGCTGCAATCTCCGGGTCTGACATGAAAGCCCTCACGAGAGACTTCAGGTGAGGGTTCTGAAAAGAGGCAACGTAGTCGGCGAGAGTCTGCCAGAGATCATCAATATTTTTTGTGGTCTTGGGGAGATAATCAGAGAATTCGATTTCCGTTTCCCCGAGCTTGCGCACCTTATGGATGGTGAGCTGGAAGCGATTCTTATACTTGTTGACCAGTCCCTTGATTTTGAGGAAATCGTCCTGCTCGAAGGCGTTGAGCACTTCCTCCACGTTGTCCCACATCTTGGCTTCGAGCTGCCCGCTGCGGTCGCCCAGCGTAAGAGCGAGGTAAGGCTCGCCGGTTTTTTTGGGCTTGATTTGCTTGCTGACCACGACAAAGTTGGAGGTAATGATTTTGTTCTCGTGGCGCACGCAATCGCAAATGTAGAATTCTTTCATTCTCCGCACTAGTGTAAATCAGAACAGACCGAGACGGCACGAGAGTGAGCGCGCGCTGAAAGGGGTGGTGCCAGAATACCTCGCTCCGCGCGGAGCAGCCGAGGGCGAGCTGTCCTCACGGGAGCTTCGTCTTCTAAAGGACGCCCAGCACTTTCTTTTTCTTTTTCTTAAGATTCCTAGCGTCGGAAGCCTTGGCGGTGGTGGTTTCAATGGGCTTGGTCTGGTTCGGGCTGGCGCCGGAATCGATGTAACCAGCCTTGATGTCGATGTAGGCTTCTTCGCGGAGTTTCGTGAGATAAGCGCGGAGCGCTGGTTGCAGCTTCTGGTAATACAGGGCGTCCTGGATCTTAGGTTCCACTTCCTTCAATGTCGGAATCCCTGCCGCCTGGTGACTGGTCACCTTCAAGATGACATAACCCTGTTTAGTGCGGATCACGTCGGTGACTTCGCCGGCCTTCATGGCAAATGTCTTATCCTCAAGTTCCTTGGCTAGAGAGCCGCGCTTGAATGCTCCCAGATCGCCGCCCTGCGACGCCGAAGGACCGTCGGAATTCTTCTTCGCCACATCTTCAAAGCTGGCTCCGGCGCGGATCTGTTTGAGCAACTCATTAGCTTTGGCCTCAGCCGCGGTCAGAGCTGCAGCATCTTCTGCCTCTTTGGCTGGATCGGCAGAAGCGTCTTGACTCTTGGGAACGCTGCCCGCCGCGGCGGAATCAGCTGCGGCCTGGGCTGGTTTTTCGGCTGGTTTATCGTTGGCCGCTCGGTGCGGAGCCACCAGAATCTCGCTGAGTTTTATCGATTCCGGCTGCTCCATCTCATTCTTGTGTTCTTCGTAAAACTTGGCTTCCTCTTCTTTCGGGATGCTGAGATGGGAACCGACTTCTTCGCCAATCACCTTTTGCGTGATGAGCTGGTTTCGCATGTTCTGCTTGAAATCTTCGTATGAAATGCCCTGGGCGGTAGCGGCTTTCTCCAGCTCTTCCATCGAGTCCAGCTTCATCTCCTTGCGCATCTGGTCGAGGCGCTTGATCAGGTCGGTGTCGCCGGTAATGCCAAGGTCTTTGCCCTTTTCAATCAGGAGCTGCTGATCGATGAGGTCGCGCAAGACGTCCTTTTCCCGTTCGGCGTAGACTTTGTCCGCCTCGGCAGGGCTCTGCTGCTTCACGTCGTCCTTGAGCTGGTCTTTGCTGCGGACGAACTCCGAGCGTGTGATGATTTGGCTGTTGACGCGAGCGATTATTTCTTCAACCACCTGCCCCGCGCAAAAGACAGGCAGACAACCCACAGCGATGAGTATGAGAACCAGTTTCTTCATAGGATTTCCGGTAGGCTGCCTGGACTTGCGGGCGAAAACCTTTTCAAATATTTTACTACTCCCGGCAGGGTGTGAACTACCCAGAATATTTTGGCGTGCCGGCTTGGCTTCCGAGTTGCCTGTAGCACATGCTAGCCAGTCCGCACGAAGACGAGCGCGGTCATGTCGTCTGGAACCAGAGGCTCGCAGGTGAACTCCCCGACTCTATTCAAAATGGATCCGCTGATCGCCTGGGCGTTGGACGAAGATTCGGTCCCAAACCGCTCTTTCACGCGTTCCAGGCCGAATTCCTCATCGTCAGCCTTGTCCGCTTTACACTTGCCCTCAACCACGCCTCGCGAAACCAGCAACAGCACTGCACCTTCCTCCAAAGCCACTGTGGGAGCGTCGCAGGTGGCGTGAGAGAACAGGCCAAGGGGCAAGCCTGTGGAAGCGAGTTCGGCAATGCCGGTGTCGTCGCGGAGCAGTCCTGCCGTATGCCCGGCGTTGGTGTAGCAGAGTGTGCCAAACCTTTCGTGGTAGCAGCCGATAAATGCTGGACAACTATGCACCCCAGCGGCGGCTTCCATCAAGCTGCGGTTGAGTTCGATGCAGAGCGTAACCATGGCTTCGGATTCGTTGATATCGGAGCCCGAAAAGAGTTCGGCCCCGCGAACCCGAAAGACAGTCTGTGCGGTCGACAGGAGGAGCCGGTTGTTCTCGCGCCGGCCGGCAACATCAAGCAAGCCAAACAATATGCGTTCCGGGCCAACGCGTAAGGAATCGTAGAAATCCCCAGCGACTCGTTTTCCGTAGGTGGTAGCGGCAATCTCCGCGCCATCGATCTTAGGGAAGTCGCCCGGAACAGGCTCCAGCACTGGGATTGGTTCGGCAACGCGGGAGTGGAATAGAGCACACATGGGCGCGCGAGCTATCAGAAACTAGCACAAGCCCGGACTAGGAGCAATATGAAGTTTTGCCGGAGAATGCGGAGAACTCGGGGCTACTGGCCGTACTTGCCGGAGAGATACTTGGCGACCTCGGACTCCAGTTGACCGTAATCCGAGTGGAGGGTCGCACGCAGGGCGGATTCGGTGGAGCTGCCTTGTCCCAGCCGTTGCAAAATTGTCTGCAGGTCGCCCATTCCGTAGGAATCGTTGATATAGGAAACGGCCGCCAGCGACTCCGCATAGGCCACGGAGGCTTTGGCGCCCGAGAATCGCAGGAAACTGCCTTCCAGTTCATTGAAAGGAATGTCGCGCCCCGCCTTAAACAGCCGGGACAAGTGAAGTCCGTCGCCGCCCAAAGATCTTGGTTCCAGAAGCTGAGCGATTCCCTCATTCAGCCAGGGCGGACAGCGGCCTGAGGAAATCTGATTGATGAAGGAGTGGGCCAGTTCATGCTTCAGCACTCTGGCCAATTCAGACGTCATGGAATTGAGGCCGCTGATTGGAATGCGGAGCTTGCCGTCGTTGATGGCTCCTATCCAGGAAGGGGCCCGCGTCACGTCAAAGAAAGCTTGCTCCGTGTAGAGCGTTACAAGAATGTTGTCGCGTGGCGGAGTTCCCAGAGTGCGATAGAGATCGTCGTAGTCCGATTCCAGCGCGGCCAGGATCTGTTCCCGGAATATTTCCGAGCTCTGCTTGCCCTCGTAATGCAGAATGAAATGGCCGGTCTCGCGTTGCGAGAAGGCGGCCTCGACGTTCTGCTCGCGCTCCGCTTTTGCCAGGAATTTTTGCACTGCGGGATCGGGCCGCAATTCGAGAGAACGCTTCCATGAGGCAATCGCATCTTTCGTGCGATCGGAAGCTTGCTGCGCATAGCCCAGCACAGCGAAAGCATCGGCCGAACTGGGCGACGCCTGCGTCGCCAGCCGGGCGTAAGTCAGTGCCCGCGAAGCGTCTCCCGTGCGCACCAGCAGCGCTGCGTAGTAGGTAAGGACCGTCGCGTTCTGCGGCTCGAAGCGGAGAGCGCTGTCGAAATAGCGGCGCGCCTGGTCGAGATTGCCATGGTCGAATTCAAATTTGGCGGCAATGAAGTTCGCTGTCGCGCTTAACTCGGCATTTCCTTTGCCCTCGAGCCTCGAGAGTGCGTCAGGATCAACCTTGCCATCCCTAACGATTGTCTTCGGAAGATCACCCTCATCCTTGAGACCGTCGATCGGAGTGAATACGGGCAGATCGCTGGAAGTCTTGTTGGAACTGGGCGAGGCGACCGGAGGCATGCCGCCCGCCTCGATGCGCTCGACCGAACTCTTAGGAATCGCATAAGTGTCCTCGCCAATGTCGTATTCACAGCGATTGCCGTTTTCACGGACGTGATCGGCGAGGATAATGCGGCCGTTCTTTAAATGGATCGTGTCGGCCGAGGCCGCCGCGAAAGCGAACGTCATCCAAAGTGCTGATAAGGTAGTGACACGAAGCCGCATTGAAGCGCATTCTAGCAACAGCAGCGCCCCAAACCTACGTGACCAAAGTGCCGACATCATTATGCAAATGGGGCGTCACGTTGACCCTGTGCCTCAATATTTCGCCTTCTGCGAGCGCACAAAATACGCCGGCTGCTCCCGTGCAGGCGCGGCCACCCGGGCCGGCGGAAGCCCTCTACCTGCAACTGAGCTCAATCGGCCTGGATCCGAGCCGGGTATTCCGGGTACGAGAAGCTTCCTTGGACCGCCCCTCCATCCACATCACTCTCGAGGATGGAACCATCGCCTTCACGAAGGATAGTCTGGGCAGAATCACCGGAGGATTCTTTGCCGGCGAGGGAGAACTGCTGCTTGTCCCCCCGAACGATGTGGAACGAAGATCAATGAGCTTGTTCACAGGGATGGCTATTCTGGAAGAACGCTTCTCCACAGCCTACTTCCGCTTTAATGACAATACTGCCGCCGAACTGCAACCGGGCCTCAGGGCGCCGCAAGATGGGCAAGACTTTGTCGTTCGATGGGACGAGACGGCCCGCAACTTGGCGCAGTCTGACGCCATGAGATTGCTGGCAGGGTTCAGCGAGATGCTGCCGGTTGCAGGCGAAGACTCTTCAGCCGTAAGACGAGTGGATCCCGAGGACCGACTTTTGCACGCGCGGTTGCAGGGAAATAAACTCGGCGTCTTCGATGTGGTTTTCGACTCGACCGCTGGGGAACAAGTCGAAGCGGGACAGTCCAAAAGAGTAGAGAGCGGAAACCTATACTACGACGTTTGGACTTCCTTCTCGACGGCAAATGCGGGACGGAACCGCGTGGCGCAGAGAGATATCCCGCAGACGCTGCCCGCGGAAACAGAATCGCGCGAAGATCCGATTCTGGTGCGAAGCTACGTGATTGATGCTCACGTGAAACCGCCCAAAGAGTTGGATGCCGAGGTGAACTTGTCGCTGGATGTGCGACGCGGTGGATTTCGTTTCCTTGTCTTCGAACTCTCGCGTTTTCTCCAGATTCAGACTGTGGAGGCGGATGGAAGTACGGTGGAGTTCATTCACAATCCCGCAGTGGAAGGCACGCGCCTCGCGCGGAGTGGCAACGATCTGGTGGCCGTGATTCTCCCCAAACCGGCAATCAAGGGACAGAAAATCAAACTGCGTTTTGTCTATGGCGGCGAGGTAATCGCTGAAGCCGGCAAAGGCCTGCTCTACGTGGGCGAACGCGGCACTTGGTATCCCAATCGCGGGATGGCCATGGCGGACTTCGACCTCACCTTCCACTATCCACCAGGGTGGACTCTCGTCGCGACGGGCAAGCCCATGCCCGCACCCCAGCAATCGGCGCCATCCGCACAAACTGAGAACGCGGGTAAAGAACAAGTGGGGCGCTGGGTTTCGGAAAGGCCTATACCCGTGGCCGGATTCAACTTGGGCAAATACATTCGGGGTGCGGCACAAGCCGGAAACGTCATGGTCGAAACCTATGCAACGGTCGGTGTGGAGCGGAATTTTTCCAAGGGAACGCCGCAAGTCGATCCTAAAGCGCCGCTGCCGCAGATCCCCGCAGTTCCACTCGCTACGATCGCGCCTTCGCCAGCGCGAAACGCAACCGCCGTGGCTGAGACTACAGCTCGCGCCCTCCGCTCCTATGCCGAACGATTCGGTCCCTTTCCCTACAGTCAATTGGCCCTGACTCAATTGCCCGGACTGCAGAGCCAAGGATGGCCCGGGCTCATTTTTCTCTCCTCGTACGCATTTCTGACTCAGGAGGAGCGTGCCGACCTCCACATGGATCCGGTACACAGCCTGCTTGGCCAAATGGTCCCCGCACACGAAGCAGCGCACCAGTGGTGGGGAGACCTTATCATCTGGAGCACCTATCGCGATCAGTGGTTTTCCGAAGGCTTGGCAAATTATTCTTCGTTGATGCTCTTGCAGGAAAGCAACCCGGCAGGCTTTCGGCAGATCATGGAAAAGTATCGGCAAGATCTGGCCAACGAGAATAAAGACGGCAACTTTACCAAGGACGCGGGACCTGTAACTCTAGGGAGCCGCCTGCTTTCATCGCACTTTCCAGGAGGCTATGAGGCCATTAGTTACGGACGCGCGACGTGGCTGTTCCACATGCTGCGTTCCATGTTGCTCGACACTGCAGAAGATGCCAGCAAGAAAGATCCAGGCCGCGGAATTGCAGAAGAGCGTTTCGTGCGATCCCTGCGTAAGCTTCGCGAGCGCTACGAAGGAAGAGCGATCAGCACTCGCGAACTGTTGAATGTTTTTGCGGAGGATCTGCGGCCATCGTTGCGATATGAAGGTAAGGCTTCCCTCGATTGGTTCCTGGATGGTTGGATCAATGGTACTTCCGTTCCCCGGCTCGAGTTGCGAAACGTCAAATTCGTAACCAAAGGAAACGCGACGATCGTCTCCGGAGCAATACGCCAGGAAGATGCTCCCGAAGATCTCGTGACGTCCGTTCCCATTTACGCGGTCGTTTCCGGCAAAGCTCCCGTGCCAGCGGGCCGCGTGTTTGCCGATGGGCCCGAATCCCCCTTTCGATTAACTGTACCCCCGGGAACACGCAAGCTCTTGCTCGATCCGAACGGAACCATCCTCACAGCTCCAAAGTAAGCAAACTGATAGATCAATGGAGCACAGGCTAAAGCGATTGACCTACTCCGTGCCCCTCTGCG
>JAUTWY010000414.1 GCA_030838305.1 Acidobacteriaceae bacterium | reverse complement strand
CGCAGATCCAGATCATTTGGGCTCAAAATGGCCGTTTACTTCAATCGAGAGTTCTATGATATCCAAGACCACTGGAGCAACGAACGAACCGGCTACGACTCAACAACGCTTAGTTTCATGAGGCTTCGGTGGCGCCCGAAGGCGCGTTAATAGCCCTGTGATTAGCACGCATGAATGCGTGCCCTGATACGAGTCTCGCGGTCAATAAATTAGAGGGATGCTTTCCGCAGTTTGTGAAACCGATTCTGGAAATTAGCGAATCGTGGCAGCGCTGAAGCGCTGCGCCACCCAAAGTCAAATCTGCGCTACGGGCTGCTAGTTCAGTGGGGAGAAGTCTGGGTCGCGTCGGGCGGCTTCGGCGGTGGCGTTGGCGCCTTGTCTTCCTTGAAGATTCCGGCTATCTTGCCGAAAAGGCCTTTCTTTTTCTTGGCCTCCTCAGCTTCCTGCTCATTTGCGGCTTGGGCGGGTGGCGGCAAGACCTTGGGTCCGCCACCGAAGAAGCGGTTGAAGAATCCGACCACTCCGCTTTGCTGATCACAGGTCTCGCGCGGCTCGGTGCCCGCCACAAAGGCCGCCACGTAATCATCGGGACAAGTCGGCGTCGCCAGCCGGTTCGTAGCCTTGTCGAGTTGCACGTCCACTACACCAGTGGGCTGCGAGAATGCTCGCATGCCAGAGTACTGTGGCAGCGCCGCGGCCTTCTTCATGAACTCGGTCCAGATCGGCGCGGCGGTTTGCGCGCCGCTAAGGCGAAGATCGCTATAGTCGTCGTAGCCCACCCAAACAATGCACAACAGATTCGAGGTATAGCCCGCAAACCAGCCATCGTGCGAGCTTCCCGTCTTGCCCGCAGCCGGCGGGGTAAATCCGCGCACCCGGACCGCGCTGTAGCCCAACCCGTTGTTGATCACGCTTTCCATCATGGTGGTCATGACGTAGGCGATGCGCGGGTCCAGCACTTGGCGCTGGTCGGTTTTGAAATTTGCCACCACGTCGCCCTTGGGGTTGCGCACCGAGTTCACCAGAATCGGCGACAGGCGTGTTCCGTTGTTGGCAAACGAAGTGTAGGCTCCAGCCATGTCAAGCGGAGGAGCATCATAAGAGCCCAACGCCATGGCCGGAGTCGCCTTCACCGAAGTGATTCCTGCCGACTTCGCCAGGTCCGCAACTTTGTCATAGCCAACTTCTTCCGCCAACTTCACCGTCGCGTTGTTGAGCGACATGGCCAGCGCGTAGCGCAGCGTTACTTCGCCGTGGTATTCCTCTTTGTAATTGCGCGGCTCATAGATTTGATCGCCATACGCGAAGCTGGAAGGAGCGTCGGTCACCATGGATGCCGGGGTGATCACGGTTTGCGAGCCGTCAAGCGCCGTATTCATCGCAGCGGCATAGACGAAAGGCTTGAAAATCGAACCCGTAGGCCGCTTCGACAAAGCGTGGTTCAACTGGCTGAAGCCGTAATCGCGTCCACCCACTAAAGCCAGCACGGCGCCGGTGTGCGGATCGAGCGCCACCAACGCCACCTGCGCTTGCGGACCGGGGGCCACGGTAGTCTCAAATTTCTTGCCCACCTTCTTACGCTTGGTGCGCAGCTTGGTGACTTGCTCATCCACCAGCTTGATGCCCGTCTCAACTGCCTGCGCCGCCGCCTTCTGCAGATCGGGATCGAGCGTCGTGTAAATGCGGTAGGATTCATCGTTGAGATCATGCTCGCTGAACTTGTTGATCAGCGTGTCGCGCACCATGTCGACGAAATAGGGAGCGTCGCTGGCCTCCACATTGGGAGGCGCCAGCTTGAGCGGCGCAGCTTTGGCTTTGTCCGCCTGCTCCCGGGTGATGGAGTGGGTTTCCACCATGGAATCCAATACCAGGTTGCGGCGGTCCAGAGCACGCTCCGGATGCCGGTAAGGCGATAGCCGGCTTGGTCCCTGAATAATGCCCGCCAGCAGCGCCGCCTCGGGCAGCGTAATGTCCTTTAAATCCTTGTTGAAATAGGCTCGCGACGCTTCCGCAAAACCGCTGATGGCGAACGATCCGCGCTGCCCCAGGTTCACCCAGTTGCCGTAAAACTCGAAAATCTGCTGCTTGCTGAATTTCTGTTCCAGTTCCTCAGCGATAAGCATCTCGGTCAGCTTGCGGCGAATCGTCTTTTCCGGCGTTAGAAAGAAGCCGCGCGAAAGCTGCATGGTGATCGTCGAACCGCCCTGCTCGTGCCGTTGCCGCGTCAAGTCGATCCACACCGCTTCGAACATGCGGAGGAAATTCACCCCGCTGTGCTCGAAGAAGCGCCGGTCTTCGATGGCCAGCACCGCGTCCACCAACACCTTGGGGATTTCGCTGTATTTCACCACTTGCCGCTTGGACCGCTGTTCGTAGTCGAATAACGAGGTCACCAGTTGGGGTTCCAACTCGTAAGCGGAAAGTTCAGTCCCCTTGCTGCTGATCTTGTCGACCTGCCCATCCAGAATGGAGATGCGCGCCGCCTCAGGACTGTGGTAGCTCTCTTCTCCAGGGGTAATCTCAATACCATCAGGTAGCAGGTGAAAAGTCCCCAGTTGCGACTGGCCGTCTTTTTCGGAATACCCGGCACGGCGCAGCAAGGCGGCGATTTCCTTGGCATTGGCCTTGTCGCCATCGTGTACTGTCCGCGGCAAGGCATAGATTTTCGCGGAGTTGCTGAATACCGGCGACCGGAAGCGCTGGGCAATAATCCGGTCGTACTTGATGTAGAAGTAGCAAAAGAATCCCCCCAGACCAACGGCCGTCATCAGAAAGACGATCAAAGCGGCTCGGATTACTGGATCACGCGGCAAGCCGTAGCGGCCCCTGCCACTCTGGTATCCGATCTTCGGAATCTTTATCTTGATGGCCACGTTTTTGGCGAACCGCGGTGAACTGCAACTCCCTACTCAGACGGCGGGACGCGCGAAAAGGTTTCAGCCGCCGTCGAATCCCTGCCCTTTTGGACGACAACTAGAAAATGCGGCGGCCAAAAGGAATGTCTTATTGTAACTCCACAGTACAAAAGAAAGAGACCCGCGGCACTAACGGGTCTCCAGGAGATCAACCTTCATCGTTCTTCTTCACGGCCCTGATGGCCGAGTTTAGCCTCTCATTTTTTAGTCCGTCGTTGCGAAAGGCGTCCCGCCAAGACCGAGATCCGCGGCATGTGACAGCGATCCGTTGGAAGGACTGGCGGTAAGAACCGTCAGCGAAGAATCCAAGCAGACCAACGCTGTGCCACCCTGGTCGAATTCGCATTGCGATGGAGTTAGCAGCGAAGTGAACGGCGACACCGTGAGCGGCGTTAGCAATCCGGTAGTCGCATCCATTTGAAAGCCTTCGATGGGGCTGGGCGTAGTCGTATTGACAGCCGTCCCGACCGTATAAACAAACTGCCCGTTGGGCGATATTGCAAAATCAAATGGCGCCATCGTGGTCGCGAAGGGCGAACCGACAGCAGTTGGAGCGCCGGTTACTGGATCGATGGAGTACACGTAAATATGCTGATCGGTCGCCTGAAGACCTGCACCCGCATCCTGTATCTCCGCCACTCCGAGAAGAAACTCTCCCGTGGGGCTGGCATGAATCTGAGCAACCGCGAGGCTGAACGGACTGCCTGCCAGTGGAGTGAGCGCGCCTGACGTGGACGTGCCGGTTGATTGATCAATCGAGAAGCCGGCGACGCCCGAAGAAACCGAACCTTGTCCTACATAGAGGAATTTGCCGCTGGCATCGACGGTCATGATATCTGCCGACGACAGTCCTGTGGTGAACGGCGAGCCCGCGGTCGCAGTCAGAGCTCCAGTTGTGGGGTCGATCTGAAAGACCCAGATGTCCGCGAATCCCTCGCTTCCCACAAACAGAAATCGGCCCAGAGGATCGGACCACGCACCATCCGCCGTTCCAACTCCGCCGGCCACCGTGACCGGATTGCCGGGTATGGGGGTGAGCGCTCCGGTCGGGCGGTCGATGCTGAACCCTTGAATAGTTGTGTCGCCCATCGGAATGTATAGGAATTTTTTATTTACGAGCGCCATGACATCGGCGAAGTTCGTGGGCAGGCTTGGAGAACTGTAAGAACTTAAAGGGGCGAAGGTCGTTCCTGCATAACCCGCAGCGCCAACACTGCTATTGTTCACGAAGTACACCAGGCTGGTCGCCGTGCTGGCGGAGATAACCGTTCCTCCTCCTCCGAGTCCCGGCCCGGAAGGACTGCAAGTGGAAGCGCCAAAGGTGACGCCGCACGTGTAGTGACCGCAACTGGCTAGCCCCACGATTGCCAGCGCCGCAACCAGCATTAAGAATCCTCGAACTCGCATCGTCATGAACTGCCTCCGACTTGGCTTCACACTCTCGCAACACATCCTGGACTTGAATTTCAAGCTAAACTCCCGGAGCCTTCTAGGGTGCTGCGCGTAGCGCGGCCCCTGAGAAAGCTCTCATCTATTCGGATAGTAGGAGGAAGGTAACCCAATGGCAACGTTACGAATGTCACTAGCGTAATCGGCCGGTTGGAGGAGATGAGTGGTGGGGGTGGCGGGTGGCGAATCCTACCAGAGGCTTGACTGGTCACTGACCACTGATCTTAGAACCCTTTATTTCCGCTGTTGGGATTGAAGTGCATATCGAAGGAATATCCCGGTAGGCTGATGGTCACATCATAATCAGCCGCGACATAGACGCCAGCCAGACCAGGCATATTGAGCCGCTGCACCTTCACTTGCCTGCCTTCGATCGGCAGTTCGTGCTCCTTGGCCTTTCGGAGCACATCGTTGCGGATGTCTTCGTCGGTTTTTTGCGGACTCGTCCCGTCCATTAAGACAATCGTTTTCAGGTCGTCCTGAAAGCTGTAATTGGTCATGATGGGCGGAGCAATTTGAAACAGGGCTAGGACCACGGCAACGATTGCCAGAAGCCCGATGATTAACTTAATGGTTTGCATAAGCCCAAACTGCCGCCGCTAGCCTGCGGCGCTGATTTCAGGCCTGGGCTCGCAGCGTTCCTTGAAAATGATCCACTACCGCCGCGATCGTAACATCGCGTACTTCTCGAGTCGAGCGTAGAACCACTTCCACAGTACCTTCGGTAACCTTGTTCCCGACCGTGACCCGGTACGGGATGCCGACCAGATCGGCATCCTTGAACTTCACTCCGGGCCGCTCGTTGCGATCGTCGAGGATGACGTCAAACCCAGCCGATTCCAGGTGCGCCGCAATATCAATGGCCGCTTTCAGCAAAGTTTCGTCTTTCACGTTCGTAGGAGTGACCACAATCTCAAACGGGGCAATCGAGGGCGGCAGCCAGAAGCCATTCTCATCGTTGCTCTGTTCGACTGCCGCAGTCAGAATGCGCTCAATCCCAATACCGTAGCTGCCCATAATCGGCGTTACTTCCTTACCGTTTTTGTCGAGCACACGCGCGCCCATTTTCTGGGTATAGCGTTCGCCGAGTTTGAAAATGTGGCCAATCTCGACCGCCGTATCGATGCGCAACGCCTTCCCGCAATTCGGGCACCCTTCGCCCGCCGTGACCGCTCGCATATCCGCGAAAGCCGTGGGATGAAAATCTTTCCCCGGCGTGAGGTTCTTCAGGTGGTAATCCTCTTTATTTGCGCCGGCGATCAGGTTCGCTCGGCCTTCGAGGGCTTTATCGACTAACAGCACCGGAAGCGCTGCATCTTTCTTCGTGTCCTTTGCCCACTCAATCCCAATCGGCCCCAAATATCCGGCAGGAGATTTAAACAGCGCCTTGATCTCGTTCTCATCCATCGGGCGCGTCGCTTGCCCCACAGCTCCGTTCAGCTTCGCCTCGTTCAACTGATGATCGCCGCGCATCAGCACCACAATCGCTCGCGACTTTACCTTGCCGGTCTTTTCGTCTTTCTCATCAGCCATCAAAGCCAGCGTTTTGATCTTGTTCTTGGGCGAGACTCCCAGAAACCGCGCCACATCTTCAATCGTCTTCTGTCCGGGAGTATGCACCTCGAGCGGCTTGCCATCGCCTTCGGGCTTCAAATCCTCCACGGCCTCCAGCTTCGACGCCGCCTTCTCAATGTTCGCCGCGTAATTGCACCCGTCGCAGCTCACAATCTGATCCTCGCCCGCCGGCGTTCGCACCATGAACTCGTGCGATTCCTTGCCACCCATCGCGCCCGAATCCGCCTCCACCACCATGTACTTCAATCCGCAGCGGTCGAAGATGCGGCGGTAGGTGTCGTAATGTTTCTTGTAGGAAACGTCGAGCCCCGCGGCGTCAATGTCGAACGAGTACGCATCCTTCATCATGAACTGCCGCACCCGCAGCAGGCCGGACTTCGGCCGCGGCTCGTCCCGAAACTTCGGAGCGATCTGGTACCAAATCTGCGGAAGCTGCTTATAGCTGCGCAGTTCTCTGCGCGCGATCTCCGTCATGAGTTCTTCTGCGGTAAAGCCCAGACACAGGTCGGCGCCCTTGCGATCTTTCAGGCGAAACAGGTTGTCGCCCATCAACGCCCAGCGCCCACTGGCCTCCCAAATCTCGCGCGGATGCAGCACCGGCAGAAAAAACTCCTGGCCGATCTTGTCCATCTCCTGGCGCACGATGCCCATGATCTTGTTGAATGACCGGTTGCCCAGAAAAAGATACGAGTAGATGCCCGCCGCCAGCTGCCGGATATAGCCCGCCCGCACCAGAAACTTGTGGCTGGCAACATCCGCGTCCGCCGGCGCCTCGCGCAGGGTAGGAATGAAGAGTTCTGACCAACGATGCATAGAGTTGAGTACCGTGTACCGAGTTGCGAGCACTGCGACCCTGGTCTCGCCGAGCCCATTCTGGAATCTGTTATTGTAGCAGCGGATTTCTTTTCGACCTGCTTCCCACCCCTGCTGGAATGACTGCAGTCTCATGGCAAAAGCACGCTACCGCTGCAACATCATGCTCCGACCGGAACCCGAAGGCGGCTATGCTGCCCTCGTTCCCGCTCTACCTGGCTGCGTCACCTACGGCCGAACAGTGGACGAAGCTCGGGAGATGGCTCGGGACGCCATGTCTGGATACATCTCCAGCCTTCGCAAGCACAAAGATCCCGTTCCCACTGACGAAGACACACTCGTCGCATCGTTGGGTTTGGAATATTCGCGCTAGCGTCAGGCAAACTCCCTGAAAGGACGGCACGTTCAGGAAGTTTTCCACTTTTTCCTATGGCCTACTGTTACCGCTGGTTTTATAGCTTTCGCGCTTGATATAAGTGTGATGTGCCAAAACTGCCTGCTATCAAACCGCGCTAGGTCATCCGCTTTCTAGAACTGATTTCTAGAACTGAACGGATCACACGTCAGGCAGCCACTTCATCTTCTT
>JAUTWY010000366.1 GCA_030838305.1 Acidobacteriaceae bacterium | reverse complement strand
AAGTCCGTCTTGAATATTTCGAAGCGGTGGGCAGCGCCATCGTGGGTTTCGGGGTGACACGAGCCGAGGCCTCTATTGGACGCGAAACCAAGGCTCTCGCCGCAAAGGCTGACGCCGTGGTCATCTGTGTGGGATTCGATCCGAAGACGGAGGGCGAGGGTTTTGACCGAACCTTCCAGTTACCGGGCGGTCAAGATGAATTGATCCGGCAAATCAGTGCGGTCAACAAGAACATAATCGTTGTGCTCACCGCTGGCGGGAATGTGGATATGACGCAGTGGAGCGAACGTGTTCCGGCGATTCTGCATGCATGGTATCCGGGCCAGGAGGGAGGGACGGCCCTGGCTCAAATTCTTTTTGGTGATTACAGCCCGTCCGGTAAATTACCTGCGTCCTTCGAGCGACGATGGGAAGACAACCCAACGTATCACAGCTACTATCCTGAAAAAGGAGCGAAGGGCGTTCAGTACTCCGAGGGAATCTTTTTAGGATACCGCCACTATGATCGCTCTGAAACCAAGCCGTTATTCGCCTTTGGTTATGGCCTTTCCTATACGACCTTCGCATACGCCAATTTGTCAGTGACGCCGCAGACGGGAAATCTGAACCAGCCTGTCACGGTTTCGTTTGATGTAAAAAACACAGGCCTGCGCGAAGGAGCCGACGTTGCGGAAGTGTATGTCGGCGAATCTCACCCCAGCGTTCCAAGGCCAGTCAAAGAGCTGAAAGGGTTTGCGAAAGTGAATCTGAAACCGGGCGAGATCAAGCGCGTGACACTCACGCTTGCTCGCCGGGCTTTCTCTTTTTACGACGTTAAGAAAAGCGATTGGAGCGCGGACGCGGGTGAGTTCACAATTCTAGTTGGCGGTTCTTCCGACAACATCCAACTGCGGGACAAATTCACGCTGACGCACTAGAGATGAAACGATTCATTTCCAGGTCAGGGTGGTGACGGAATCATCCGGTAACGTAACCTCGGCTCTCATTGTGCCCACCTGCAGCGCCACGGGACGTGCCGCGGCAGTGTTGGTCAGCACCAGAACTTTCTGACCGTCGGGATTCTCGCAGGCTACGTGATCAATGTTTGCCAGCGTGCTTTGGGAATCGAAGCGGTGCGCGCCGCGGCGAATCAGCCGCGAAAAATGCGCGAACGCCCAATACTGGCCACTGCGGGTAATTTCCTTCGTCTGCGAATGAATCGTCACCATTCCTCCGCACGGGAAAGGACCGAGATTGGGACGGCCCTGCTCATCGAGCGCCAGATTCCATCCAGTAATCGATTGGCACCAGTGTCGCAGAGCCCCGGTGAAGGTGCTTCCCCATTTTGCCCAATCGGTGGCGTAGTCAGGACTGGTGTAATCAGGCCCGCCCTCGGTCCAATGCATTTCAGCATCGGGATGGGCTTCCCGAACCTTGGCAACCATGCTGACGTCACCTGCATAGCCGTGCCAAGCCACTGCGCTGGTGTACTTGCGTACGTCCGGATCATCAAGTTCGCAAATCACCCGGCCCCAAAGATTGTAGTTGTGGTCAAGCAGCCAGATCTTTGTTGGAATTCCGCTGGCTTTCAATACCGGCCCCAAATGTCCTTTCACGAATTCGATTTCATATTCCTGTCCCCACAGGCAGGCCGGCATGCGTCCATCCTGATCGGTGTCTACTTCATTCTGCGAAGTGACGGCCTGGATCGGGACTCCTTCCGCCGCATACGCTTGCAGGAATTTCAGGAAATATTGCGCGTAGCTTGCGTAATATTTCTTGCGCATGCTGCCACCCAGCATGGAATTGTTGGGTTTCATCCAACCAGGGGGACTCCAGGGAGTGGAAAACAGAAACAGGTCCGGGTTAACCTTGCGAGCTTGCCGTAGGGACGGCAACAGGTAAGGGCGGTCATGATCGATGGAGAAGCGCTTCAAGTCTGGATCGGGCGCGCCTTCATCGAAACTGTATACCTCAGTCGAGTAATCGCTGGCCCCGATACAGGTACGACAGACGTTGAGTCCCAACTCGGAGGGATGGAATAATTCATGGAACAACTTCTCGCGGGAATCCGTGGAAAGCTGGTTGAACATGTAGCACGATGCATCGGTAAAAGCCGCGCCGAAACCGAGAATCTCTTGAAATTTCTTTTCCGGGTTGAGCGTGATGGTGTCCGCGGAAGGCTTCCCAGCTTGCCCCCACGCCAGTGCCGCAGCGCTCTCGAAGCGCCGCTTCTTGTCCGTTACGCGGACCGTGATTTCACCGCCACCGGGGCTGGGTGGAGGAAGGGAAGCCCAAGCCGGCGTTGCTTCGGCAACCGCGCCGGCTGCCAATCCGGCCGCGGATATTCTCAGAAAGTCGCGTCTTGTGCTTTCGCTAGACATTTTGACCTCTCAATAAGATCGGGTATTGCGAATTAGAATCTCATGCCTGTCAACTCACGCATAGGAGTTCCATTCTCGAAATATTCGAAATCGCCCATAGCGCGTATATATTTTGCAGTAGTGACTCAGTACCAACCTATAGGCCGAACAATTCAAATTGAGCCGCCACCTATTTTGCACTTGAGAGCTGAAACAGTGAACTCCCGCTTCCACCAGACGTAGCTTTCGGCTAACCTAGGGGCGACCACGCAAGTAGCGTGGTTTTGCAGCTGATGCTGCCCGGTGGCAGCTTCGCAGGTGTTTGCATGTCGAAGCGCGGAACTATCTCGTCGTCATCCAGGACTAGTTGTGCGACAGCAGCGCGCGTATTCCTGCTTGCAGCGGCGACGTTTGTTGTCCATGCGCTAAACATCCAAGCCTTAGCTCAACCCTCCGCCAAGCCGCTTCCCACTCTTACGCACGCCGAAGAGATTCGCCGGTTAACTCCAGAACAGGCCGCATTGGGCTATCCGGTGCGGGTGCGCGGCGTGATTACGATGGATGCTCCGGCGCCCGACTTTTTCGTGCAGGATGCGACGGCCGGCATTTACGTGGAAGGAAGCGCCACGCCGAAGTTTCCTCATTTGCTAGGACAACAGGTGGAACTGGAAGGAATAACTGGGCCAGGCAAGTTTGCTCCCGTGATTCGCGAGCAGAGCTTGCGGGAACTGGGCAAGGGAGTGTTACCGAAGGGGCAATTGGTCTCATTTTCCGAACTTGCAGATGGACAGCGCGACAGCCAGTGGGTGCGGATGCGAGGCATTGTGCGGTCGGTGGCGATTGACCCCGACTCGTGGCGCGAAACTACGCTTGCGATGCGAGTCGCGTCTGGCGGCGGTGAATTCAATGTCCGGGTTCCGATTAGCAAAGCGCAGGATTTGTCCTCCTGGGTCGACAGCGAAGTGCTGATCGAAGGCGTGTGCGGCAGCCTGTATAACACGAACCGCCAACTCACCGGCATCTTGCTGTACGTTCCACGCCTGAGCTTCATGAGGATTGAAGCACCGGCGGGAGAAACGGCCCTGTCGGATTTGCTAAGATTTTCCGCGGGACAAGGGATTCGCCATCGCGTGCGAGTGCGCGGCGTGGTCGGATATCAGCAGTTGGGGAATGCGCTTTTCATCGAGAGCCAGGGTAAAGGCCTTCGCGTGCTGACGCAGCAGTCCACGCCTCTGGAGATCGGCGATCTGGTGGAGGTATTGGGATTTCCCGCGATGGGTGATTCGGCGCCAATGTTGGAGGATGCCGTATTTCATCGCATAGGCCACGAGAAAGCGCCGGAGCCGGTGCAGTTTAACCTCGCGAGTCCTTGGGAAGAATTTGACGGTGCGGTCGTGACCACTGAGGCGAAGCTATTGAACCGGCAGCCACAGCCGGATGGTCTGCGCCTCCTGCTGCAGTACGGCGACATGTACATCGACGCCTCCCTTCCCCCCGCCACATCCGCGAATTACTTGTCCTCCATCCCGCTAAACAGCAAGGTCCGTATTACCGGCATTGGTCTAGTGCGCAGCGGAGGACTGTGGAGGGTCCCCGAATCATTCCGTATATTGCTGCGTTCACCGCAGGATGTCATGGTGCTCAGCACTCCGTCATGGTGGAATTTACGCCACACCCTTTGGCTGCTCGGAATCACCGCGGGTGTTCTGTTGATGGTGGCGGCATGGATGGTAGTACTGCGCCGGCGGCTGCGCGAGCAAATGGCGATCATTCGCCAGAAGTTAAAAAGCGGAGCCGTGCTGGAAGAGCGCAACCGGATTGCTCGCGAGCTGCACGACACGCTGGAGCAGGAACTGGCCGGCATCACCATGCAACTGGATCTGGCGGTCGATTGCTTCCAGCAAGCACCCCGGGTGGCTGAGCAGGCTCTGGAAACGGCGCGTGACATGAGCCGCCACAGCATGGTGGAGGCGCGGCGCTCGGTTTGGGATCTGCGTTGCCAACTGCTGGAGGATGGAGATCTGGTTTCCGCCTTGACGCAGATCGTCGAGCCGCTGGTGCCGCGTGACCGTGTGCAGGTGGAAGCAAAGTTCGAAGGCAGCCCGGTACGCCTACCGAGGCCCGTCGAGATGAACTTGCTCCGCATCGGGCAGGAGGCCGTCGCGAACGCCGTGAAGCATGGGCAGGCGAGACAAATCTCGATCGAGTTGCGCTATGCGGCTGAATGGGTTCGTCTGACCGTGAGTGATGATGGGCAAGGGTTCGCCGCAGATCAGCCTTCTCCCACCGGACATTTCGGTCTGCTCGACATGCACGAGCGCGCGCAGTCGATGGGCAGCAGATTGATGGTCGAGAGTGAGCCCGGACGCGGCACTCGTGTTTCCGTGCAAATTCCCGCACGTTCCTATTCGAACGAACTGATCGATGAAGAACTCAAAGCCAATACGTATTCTGGTGGTTGACGATCACTTCATGGTGCGGATGGGTTTGTCCGCATCGTTGAACGTCGAGCCGGACATGGAGGTGGTGGCCGAGGCGGGCAGCGGCGACGCCGCGCTCGAGGCGTACCGCCAACACCGCCCCAGCCTGGTGCTGATGGACCTTCGACTCCCGGGAATGAGCGGCACGGACTGCACCGCAGCCATCATTCACGAATTTCCCGACGCCTCGATCCTCATGGTCTCCACTCATTCGGGTGAGGAAGAAATCTATCGCGCCATGCAGGCCGGCGCGCGCGGTTATATCGTGAAGAGCATTCTCCGGGAAGAACTTCTGCGTGCGGTGCGCGAGGTTTATCAAGGGCGCCAGTACGTGGATCCGGTCGTTGCCGCCCACTTGACGGAGCGCCTGTCCCACCGCTCGTTAAGCGGGCGCGAAGTGGAGGTCCTGCGCATGGTCGCCAAGGGACTGGGAAATAAAGAAATCGCGAGTGCCCTGAAAATCGCGGAGGTGACGGTGAAGCTTCACGTAAGTCACGTGCTGGAGAAACTGAAAGTGAAGGATCGCACCCAGGCGGCCACGGTTGCGCTGCAAAGGGGAATCATCTCGCTCGATGCATGATCCATTCTGCGGTGCGCCGCGCTGCTCTGAGTCTTTCGAGAACATCCAGCTGTACGAAAGTAGTATTGACAACCCTCCCTAGTTATTTTCTAGTAGTACGTTTGCATTATCTTGCAGGCGCTGCTCAACCGATTTTTCCAACAGCACCGTTGTGCGAAACGGTGATCTGTCTTTTGACGACTTCAAGGGGAGTGATATGAGGCGTGATCGTGTGAGGGGGCTGCTGGTTGGGATTATGTGCCTGCTGATGTTAGGCAGTGCGGTAGCACAATCGGATCGCGGCACCATCGCTGGCTCCGTCCTGGACAGTTCGGGCGCCTCAGTCGGCGGAGCAACAGTTACGATCAAGGGCGTCGATACTGGCAATACTTACAAGGCGGTGTCTACGCCCGAAGGGGTTTACCGCGTCGCCGATATTGAAATTGGCCGGTACAACGTTACCGTTGAAGCTCCGGGGTTCAAGACTTCGCAGCAGAAGGGTGTCCTGGTCCAGATCAGCACCGTCGCCGCTCTGAATATCACTCTACAGCCAGGCGACGTGAAGGAAGAAATCACCGTGGAGGCGGATGCCCCGACCTTGCAAACCGAGAGTTCCGATGTGGGTACGGTGGTTGGTGACAAACAGATTCACGATCTGCCCTTGTCGTTGAACTCAACTGGACAAAGCGGTGGAGTGCGGTCTCCGGAAACTTTCATATTTCTGACACCGGGAACCACCGGTCCGGGCACCAACAGCGACCATGCTTCCGCGGGAGTCTTCGAATCGAAACTGTCCGGCGGCCAGAATTTCGGCACTGAGATACTCCTCGATGGCGCAAGCGTACAGCGCTCGGATTCAGGCTCTGCTTTTGACCAGACCGCACCTTCCGTGGAAGCGTTGACGGAATTCAAGGTGACCACCTCGACCCCATCGGCGCAGTTCGGCCACACTTCGGGCGGTATCGAAAGCTTCACCACCAAATCTGGCAACAACCGCTATCACGGTTCGCTCTTCGAGTTGTTCCACAATGAGGCCTTGAACGCGTTTTCGTGGAACACCGATTTTGCAAATGCGAAGATTGCTGAGACTAACCAACTCTTCGGGTGCAACAACACCACCATCCCTTGCACCGCCCTGAACAAGAAGCCTCGGGACCGTCAGAACGATTTTGGCGGATCTCTGGGTGGGCCGGTTCGGATACCTCATCTCTACGACGGCCACGACAAAACATTCTTCTTCTTCGCTTGGGAACAGTACCGCAACCGCCGCGGCCTGGCGAACGGCATTGTAACGCTACCCACTGCGGCCGAGCGCACGGGCGATTTCTCTGCGCTCCTCGGCGCCGATACAGGAGTCGTCAACCCGTGCACTGGCCAGGACGTGTTTGTGGGTCAGATCTTTGATCCCTCGACGACCCAAACTATTGGCGCGCAAACTTGCCGTTCGCCAT
>JAUTWY010000365.1 GCA_030838305.1 Acidobacteriaceae bacterium | reverse complement strand
TCATGTGGGGACGGCCGCCTCGGCTGTCCAGCGAAGCGAAGCGAGCAAGCACAAAAACGACCGGGAAGAGCACGACTTCAGTCGGGCCGAAAAAGCACCGGAGAAAGAGCCGGCTTCAGCCGCTGAGGTTCGCTCCTCAGAAGCCAAACTCGCCGCCATCGGCGTCCACATCTCCCGCTTCGTAACCTCGCACGGCTTCGCCCTCAACATAAACACCGACCTCAGCTTCTTCAACCTGATCATCCCCTGCGGCATCACGGCAAAGCCAGTGACCTCGATGCAGCAAGAACTGGGCAAGCCCCTTGACCTGAATGCAGTCGCCGAATCTATTTCCCGCAACTTCGGCACTGTGTTTTCCAGCCAGATGCTCTGGGTTGAAACGCCAGATGCGCTACTTGGTAACACGGTCGGAGTCCCGATGAAGCTACCTGCTGAACTCCGCCGGGTGCACAAAGAAGACGACACGTCTTGGGCGTAGCGCACTCAGAAGAAGTTCTCGCATCAGGTCAGTTACCTCGGTCATGACGAATACGCCATAGGGCGGAGTGATAATCCCAGTCTTAAGCGTAGCTTCTTGCTGTTGCGCGGCACACCAAACAAGAGCAAGCTTTATTTGCCCGATCTGCAGAGTCGCAAGCTCACAGCCATCAAGGTCAACGGACTGGATTGACCGAACCGCTGGAACAGCGGCGTCCACTCGGTGGCCCGTCTAGCTAGCCCTTTCCCCCGCTCTCGCGATACCATCACATAGTGCAGCTGTCGAGCGTCAGCATGGCAATTAAGAAAAAGAACTCCAAACCTGCCAACGGAAACCGTCGGCGAAACGGCGCCTCAGAGTCCAATCCCAACCACAACGATCTCCGCACCTACTCCATCCCCGACATGCGCCTGGAGCATCCCGACCTGTCTGTCCGCCAGTCCATAGAGAAAGACAAAGACGGCGCCGAGCACGTCCGCTACGAAGTCACCGGCACCCTCAACGCTCCCGTCCCGCCGATCCGCGACTCCAAGTATCTCGACAAGAAGCAGTGCATCGAGATCTACCGCTACATGCTCCTCAACCGCAAGATGGAGATCGCGCTCGAAAATCTCTACAAGCAGGGCAAAGTGGTCGGCGGAGTTTATTTCGGACTCGGCCAGGAAGCTTGCTCCTGCGCCTCCGCCTACGCCCTCGATAAGGACGACTGGTTCGCGCCCATGATCCGCAACCAGGGATCGCTGCTGGTGCGCGGCTTCCGCGCCAGTGACACCATGATGCAGTACATGGCCAAGGCCGATTCGCCCACGCGTGGCCGCGACGGCACCTCGCACTTCGGGGACATCGAAAGGCGCAACATGGTCTCGCCCATCTCCATGCTCGGCGATCTCATTCCCGTGCTCTCCGGCGTGGCGCTGGGTGCGCGCTTGCAGGGACGCAACGTCGCAGTCATGACCTACATCGGCGACGGCGGCCAGTCCACCGGCGTCACCTACGAGGGTATCAACTTCGCCGCCGTGCAGAATCTTGGCCTCGTGCTTTTCGTCGAATCGAATCTCTGGGCCTATTCCACCCCGTCGGAAATGCAGTACCGCTGCAAAGACCTTGCCGAACGCGCCATCGGATACGGCATCCCCGGCGTGATCGTCGATGGCACCGACGCCTGCCAGGTCTACGACGCCGCCCGCGACGCCGTCGAACGCGCCCACCGCGGCGAAGGCCCCACCCTGATCGAAGCGAAAATGATGCGCATGAAAGGCCATGCCATCCACGACGCCGCCGCGTATGTTCCAAAGCCAATGTTCGACTTCTGGAAGAAGCGCGATCCAATCGCGCGCTTCGAGAATTATTTGGT
This sequence comes from Acidobacteriaceae bacterium, assembly GCA_030838305.1. Lineage (GTDB taxonomy): Bacteria > Acidobacteriota > Terriglobia > Terriglobales > Acidobacteriaceae > Sulfotelmatobacter. Next base: position 719 of record JAUTWY010000365.1, on the reverse strand, counting down.
GAAAGAAAAGAAGTGGCTGACGCCGAAAGAAAATGCGGAACTGATTTCAGAAGTCGAGCGGGTGATCGAGGCCGAGCGCGAGATTGCAGTGAACTCGCCGATGCCCACGCCGGAATCCGCCGAAGGCGGCGTCTTCTGCGAAGACGGCTGCCATGAGATCAAGCCGAAATACGGGATGCCCAAAGTGAAGAAGGGAACCGGCGGATTTAGACAAACTGAGGCAGCCGTACATTTGAAGTAGAGAAATCCGCGTTAATCCGTGGCGAAATGAATTAAGAGAACCCCTATGCAACTCACCTACCTCGAAGCCATCCGCCAGGGAATCTGGGAAGAAATGGATCGCGACCCCTCCGTCTTTTGCCTCGGCGAAGACATCGGCATCTACGGCGGCGCGTTCAAAGTCACCGACGGTTTCATCGACCGCTTCGGCCCCGAGCGCGTCATCGACACGCCCATTGCCGAGTCCGCCATCGTGGGCGCGGCCTTCGGAGCGTCGCTCACCGGCATGCGCCCCGTCGCCGAGTTCCAGTTCATGGACTTCATCGGCTGCGCCTTCAACCAGATCAGCAACATGGTCGCGAAGACGCACTATCTCTGGGGCGCGCCCGCCCCGCTCGTGCTGCGCGGGCCCAGCGGCGGATACGTTCATGGCGGCCCCTTCCACTCGCAGAATCCCGAGATGTGGTTCGTCCACAATCCCGGCCTGAAAGTCATCTGCC
>JAUTWY010000362.1 GCA_030838305.1 Acidobacteriaceae bacterium | reverse complement strand
CCCTGGATCAATCGACCATAGTCATAGGGTCCGCATCCCGTAGAGCAGTTAAATTCGTACAAGTCCTGGTAGGACTGGGCGCGAAGCGGACCAGCAGCAAATGCCACCAGCAGAGTACAAGCGAGAGCCCACCGGCGCGAGCCGGTCCTCAAATGCAGAACATCAGTCATGCGAGTAGCCGACATGGGTGCTCCTCCTACGGATTCAGTTTGGTCGAACCTGGAGCGAGTCAATCCCAAGAACCGCTCCCACGCGGACTCAGGGGTAGAGGTCTATCCTAGGGCCAAAGGCATTCGTGAAAAAATCGTTGAGGCTGTTCGGACCCTCCGTGCCGCGGGGAGCGTTAGGATGATCCACCGCGGGCGCAGTATACCGCTCCTTACCTAGTGCGTCCACTGGTGCGGAGTCTTGAGAGTCTTGAAGGACTGACCGTAATCCGGTAGAGGCCCTTCCCTTCCGAACTATTCTTACGCGACTATTGATCGCCTCCCGCCGGGAAGGTCGTGTGTTTTGGCGCAGGAACAGGTGCCTCTCCTCGCCGGTCGCGCCAGAGGACTTCGTTCAGGCGCGCAGCACCGGCGGCGTCGGGGCGGGAGAAATCCATTTTCGTTGATTCGGTTGCGCCTGGGGCACTGCGTTTATTCGTTTCGTAAATCAGGCCGTTCTTGAGGTTGCGATAGTCGGCTTGAAATGACGGCTGGGCGCTTGCGCCGGAGAACATGGGTCCCATCGCCGGGGCGTAGGCGTCGTTTTGATTCATGGGAGGCAGACCGAGGAGCATCTCCATGGTGTGAATCATGTTGACCGTGGTGTAGAAGCGGTGCTCAACGTAGGGCTCGGCTGCCGTTCCGGGTGAATATTTGCTGACGACGAAGGCGATGGAGCGGTGGGCATCGACGTGGTCACCGCCGGCTTGCGCATCGTCTTCGAGAATGAAGATCGCAGTATCGTCCCAGTACGGACTGTGCGAGACGGCGTCGACAACGCGTCCGAGAGCAAGATCATTGTCGGCGACCGAGGCTTCCGGACGCGGACGTTCGGGTCGGGTGCCACCTGTATGGTCGTCGGGCAGGTAGAGCAGCACAAACGCCGGTAGTTGGAACTCGGGCCCCTCGTTCGCCACGCAGGCTCGGGCGTAGGCCGCGAACTCGTTCAAGAATTCGTCGGCGCGGAGTTGGTCGGGATAATCGGTGTTGAAATCGGGAAAGAGCGGGTCGAAGTGACCGCGCAACACAGCTTTGGTGGGCTTGACTTGCTTGAACAGCGGGACTGCCCACGGCCACGGGCTCGGACCAGCGTGTGGGTCGCCGACATTGGGCGCAAGAGGCTCTCCTTTGTGAACTTCTGTACGAGGACACGCAACCTGCCGCACAGAAGGTGTTCCTTCCTTGGGTGACGCAGCTTTGCGGATTTTGTTGCACCACTCTGCACTGACAAATTCGCCGTAGTCACGGTACGTGAGTCCGTGGCGGGCAACGTTGTCCCAGAGAAAACCGGTGGAAGGGTCGTCGATGTCGGCCTGATTATTCTCGAGCGGCACTTCGTCCGCTACTGCACCGCCAAAGTCATACGTTCGTTCGTGGCCGCGGTAGGCGATCTGCCAGGTTTTTTCGTTGTAATCGCTGGTGATGGCGGCGGTGGACCAGAGGTGTCCGTCGCCGGAAACTTCTCCGCTGTCGTAAAAATTGTCGAGCACGCCGAACTGCAATGCGAGTTTGTGCTCGTTGGGCGTGATGTCGGCGCCGTAGAGAGTTAGGGACGGGTCCCCGTCACCGACTTTCATATCGCCAAACACTTGGTCGTAGGTGCGGTTCTCTTTGATGACGTAGATCACGTGCTTGATGGGATTCTTGCCGGCGGCGAACTTGATCGTACCGGGATCCTGATGCAGCAGGTTGTCGTGTTCGACAATGCGAGTCAGTTCTTCGAGCTTGCCGAGAGTGGAGGGAACATTCAGTCGTGCGATCGAGCCGTGGAGCAGCGTGGCAATGTAGGGATGACCGTGGTGTTTGATTTCATATGCGGTCTTGCCCATGCCTTTGTTCGGGCCTGTGCTTTGGCCTTTGGCCGTAGCGATGAGCAGATCTTCGCCTTGTACGGCGAGAGCGCTAGGGTACCAGTCCGTGGGGATGAATCCGAGGGCGGGGACGGGTTCGTTGGGAGGAGAGCCTGGATTCAGCTTCGACGTATCAAAAACTGCTATCGCGTTGCTGGAGGCATCAGCGACGAATAGGCGCTTGCCATCAGCGGACTGGCCCAGCGCGCTAGGATAAGTGCCAGCGTACTCTTGACTGTGAACTGTCGTGTTCAGGAAAGCGAGAATGCTGGCGCTCTCGGTTGAAACAACTGCGACCGCATCAGCATTCGACAAGGCCACGTAGAGAACTTTCTCGTCGGGACTCAATAGCATCGCGGTGGGATGCGAGCCAGGTGCGACTGGATCGTCGGGTTCTTTCAACTTGATCGAGCGAACCACTTTACCCGTAGAGAGATCGAGTTCCGCGATGCGCGACCCATTCCACAAACTGCACCACGCACGGCGCCCGTCACGCGTGGCCACGACTGTGTAAGGAAAAGAAGAGGGGATCAGGTCGCCGGTGCTGAGGTCAAAGCGCTGGAGAACTTTGCCGCTTGCGACGTCAAGCAGCACCACGTTATCGGAGAGATTGTTTGCGACCAGAAGGCGGTCGCGCCCTCCAGCAGAGAGCAGCGCCAGTCCGGCGGGATATGGGATCGCGGTTCCTGCGCGAGTCTTCTGCAAAGCGATGGCGACTTTTTTCCCGGCTGCGAGCGGTTGCGGTTCGATCGCGATAAAGCGATCGGGCGTGACTTTGCCATCCAAGAAGGTGTAGACGGCAATGCCGTTCCCGGTATCTGCCGATTTCTGGCCGATGGGGTCAGTGATTGACCCGACTGACGCGTAGAGATGCTTTCCGTCGGAGCCGAAAACGAGACCAAGAAAGTAACTCTGGTGAACCTCTTCTCCGAAGCGCTTGTCCGGGTAATCGGAGAGGCGGTTTGTTTTCATATCCAAAACTGCGATCGATTGCGTGGCCAGAGTTTCTTGCGTTCCATAACCGTTGTTCAATAAGGCGGCGTAATGGCCGTCCGGGCTGAGAGCCAGGGTGGCTGGAAAACTGTTAGTGCTGGCAATGCGGCCGGGGGCGGGAATGGTGAGCGTCTTGCTCGTCGGAAGTGAGATCGAGGAACTGTTGGGGTGGCGATCTTGTGCGGAAAGCGCAATCGGAAAAACGAGAACTACGATCAGGAAAACGCGGGAGAATCGGGTCATGGGACCTCCGCACAAAGAGTCAAGAGTAAAGAGTAAAGAGCGTAATTCAGCCGGGAAGCTTCGGTCAAAGCAGTTGCAAAGAGCGCAAGGCAGTAGCGAAAACTCCTTGCGGGGCGGGTGTCGGCGCACCTGTGCAGGGGATCCCCTTCGGCTGCGCTCAGGGGCAGGCTTTTCCGCGGAATAATTCATTTTGCGAATCATTCCGCGGCGCTCAGGATGACAAAACAAATCAGTGGCCGGGCGCAGGCGCGGGATGCTCTTCGGTGCTGACGTTATGGCGAACGTCGGCGCCTTGCACCCAGAAGATTACATCCTCGGCGATGTTGGTGGCGTGGTCGGCAACGCGCTCAAGATTACGCGCAATGAGCAATGCGTCGAGAGCTTGGCGCACGACCTCAGGACGCTGATTCATGGTCTTCACCAGTTGAATGAAGGCATCGTCCTTCATACGGTCGACGACGTTGTCCATTTCCAGGACGGCCTGGGCCAATTCGGCTTTGCCCTCGATGAACGCTTCCAGGGCCCGGCGCACCATGGCGCTGACGGCCGCACCCATGCGCCCGATATCGACAGGCAGATCAGCTGCGGGAAGATCCACCATGTCCATGACGCGTTCGGCAATATTTACCGCCTGGTCGCCGACCCGCTCCAGATCCGAATTAATTTTGGTCACGGCAAGGATGAATCGCAGATCGACGGCCATGGGCTGCTGCATGGCAAGCAGATCGAATGCCGCCTCGTCAATCTCACGTTCGGACGTGTTGATAAGGCCCTCGCCTTCGAGAATCATCTGGCAACGGGCGAGGTCGCGATCGATGTAGGCCTGGCGTGCGCGATCAACCGCCTGTTCCGCGAGACCACCCATGCGGAGCAATTTCTGACGTAGATCATCAAGGCCTTGCTGAAAGCGCGTGCGCATTATCTAACCTTTCCTATCCAAACCTGCCGGTAATGTAGTCTTCCGTCTTTTTGTCTGACGGTTTTGTAAATATTTTTTCCGTTCGATCGAATTCGATCATCTTGCCCAGCAGGAAGAACCCCGTGAACTCGGCGACGCGCGCCGCCTGCTGCATGTTGTGGGTCACAATCACTATCGTATACCGTTCCTTGAGTTGAAAGATCAACTCTTCGATCTTACCGGTGGAGATGGGATCAAGCGCGGAACAGGGCTCATCCATCAACAAGACTTCCGGCTCAACCGCCAGTGCGCGGGCGATGCAAAGGCGCTGCTGCTGGCCTCCAGAAAGGCTAGCCCCTGATTTCTTGTGGAGGTGATCCTTTACTTCATCCCACAGGGCGGCGGAGTCGAGAGATTGATGCACAATCTCGTCAAGCTTGCGGCGGTCGCGAAAACCGTTCAGCTTCAGGCCGGAAGCAACATTGTCGTAGATCGACATCGTGGGAAATGGATTCGCTTTTTGAAACACCATTCCAACTCGACGGCGAAGCTGTGTGGGCGAGCTGCCGTTATACGCATCGATATCGCCGATGCGGACGCTGCCTGTGATGCGAGCCTCAGGAATGGTTTCGTGCATGCGGTTCAGGCAACGAATAAACGTTGACTTGCCGCAGCCCGAGGGACCGATGAGCGCGGTGGCGTGGTTCGCAGAGACGGTCAAGCGGATATCGTAGAGCGCCTGAGTCTTCCCGTACCAGGCATTCAGATCCTCGACTTTGATTCCGACGCCCATTACTATGTGGCTCCGAACGTGCCGCGGCGCACCGCAAAGCGTACTGCCGCGATAGCGGTGACGATGAGAACGATGAGAACGAGCGCACCAGCCCAAGCTTGCCGGTGCCATTCGTCATAGGGAGAAATAGCGTAGCTGAAAATCTGAAGCGGCAGGGCGGCGGTGGGCTGGTTAGCGCGCAGATTCCAGAATTGATTACCGAACGCCGTAAAAAGCAGCGGTGCGGTCTCGCCAGCGACGCGCGCGAACGCCAGCATAATTCCGGTAATCACGCCCGAGGTTGCGGTGCGCAGCGTGATAGAGATAGTGGTGCGCCAGCGCGGAACGCCCAAGCCATATGCAGCTTCACGCAAAGCTTGCGGCACCAGCAAAAGCATCTCTTCAGTGGTACGGGTGATGGTGGGGATCATCATGATGGCCAGGGCCACTCCGCCGGCCAATGCGGAGAAATGCCTCTGCGACAGGACGACGAGGGAGTAGGCCACAATACCGATCACGATCGAAGGCACGCCGTTCAGGACATCGGCGGTGAAGCGAATAACATCGCCGAAACGGTTGCGCCCGAACTCCGCGAGATAGATGCCGGCGCCGACGCCCACGGGCACGCCGAGAAGGCTGGCCAGGGCGAGAATGAACGCTGAGCCGACAATGGCGTTCGCCATTCCGCCTCCCGCTTCGCCCACTGGCTTCGGAGTTTGCGTGAGAAAGGCCCAGTTAATCGAGCCCAGACCGCGGTAGACGAGATAGGCGAAGATTGCGAATAACGGGACCAGGACCAGGATAACGGTAAGCACGGCAATGCCGGTCATGACGTGATCGGTGACCCGGCGCCGCAAGGCGATGGCCGCAACCGGGGTGCGCGCCGAAGTGTTGATTTCAGGCATTCGCCCTCGCAGGCAGGCCCCGGGTGACTGTCCAGACCAGCAATCGAGCTAGCGCGTTGACGATGATTGTGACGAGAAATAGCGCTAGCCCGATCTCAATCAGAGCCGACAGATAGACATTCCCCGTGGCCTCGCTGAACTCATTGGCCAGCACGCTGGCCATGGTGTATCCCGGAGCGAATAAAGATTTTGCGATCTCGGGCCGATTTCCAATCACCATGGTCACGGCCATGGTTTCTCCCAGAGCGCGGCCCAAGCCCAGAATGATTCCCCCCATGATCCCGGCGCGCGCGTTACGCAGCACTCCGACGCGAATCATTTCCCAACGGGTTGCGCCCAGGGCCAGCGCTGCTTCGCGCTGATGCTGGGGGACGACCATGAGCACTTCACGTGTGATCGAACAAATGATCGGGATAATCATGATCGCCAGGATGATCCCCGCCGCCAGCATGCTGATGCCGTAGGGCGGCCCTTCGAACAAACCGGTCCAGCCCAGCGTCCTCGATAGAAAGGGTTGAACGTAATTGCTGAGCAGCGGTACCAGCACGAAGATCGCCCACAGTCCGTAGACTACGCTTGGAATCGCGGCCAGCAATTCCACGAAGAATGAAAGCGGACCACGCAATGCCACCGGACACATCTCGGTGGTGAACACTGCGACGCCTATCGACAGCGGTACAGCGATGAGCAGCGCCAGAAGCGAGGAGACCAGGGTCCCGTAAACAAACGGCATCGCTCCGAAATGTTCATTTACCGGATCCCAATCATGGCCGGCGAAGAACTTAAATCCGAAGGCATGCCAGGAGAGTGCCGAGCGCATGACCAACTGGTAGACGATTAGGGCCAGCGTGGCCAGCACAGCTAGGCCGCACAGCAGCATGACGAACTTGAATACGCGGTCGGCGGTTTCGCCGGTGGTTCCGCGAAAAAGAGAGATAGAGCGCTCGTCTGTCGAGGGGAAGTCGTTAACCTTTGTCGATTCAATGGGTTGCGGACCGTGCATATTAGGCCGTGGTAAGGAGGGAATGGCCATCGCTTTCACCGTAGCAGAATCCTGTTAACAGGGTGTTAAAATGACGAAGCTTTTCAGGGATTGCATTTTCGCGGACAAGCCTGTAGTTTCGTCTCCCATATTCGATTTTCTCTTTATGTCAATCGCACCCAAGCGCAGCCGCGCGGTATTCCGCAAGCTTGAACAGGACTTGGATAAGCTTTCGTCGACCCCTGACGCGCATCATGTGCATCGGCTGCGCACCGGGGCCCGCCGTTTGCAGATACTGCTGGGCGAGCTTTCGCCGGAGCAGGACCGCAGTCAGAAAAAACTTCTAAAGCTGCTGGGCCGAATCCGTAAGCGTGCGGGTAAGGTGCGGGATTTGGACGTGCAGTTGGCCGCGTTGCGCGCTTTGAAGATTCCTCGCGAACCACGGCGCAAGACTCAATTAATGAACGAATTGATTGAACTCCGCGGCCGCCAGGAAAAGAAGCTCAAGAAGGCGGTCGACGACCGCACGATTCGCGAAACTCACAAGCGGCTGAAACGTGCCGGCAGGGAGTTTAAGCCGGACGCGAGCCGGGATCCTCTGGCGGTCGCGAAAGGGATGCTGGAACGGATCCATCGTGAGGATGGCCCGATGACCGAGGAGTTATTGCACCAGTACCGTATTGCGACGAAGCGGGCGCGTTACGCGGCTGAGTTCGCCGACGAATCCGTCGAAGCCGCGCAGTTCATCACCGGGCTCAAGCGCATCCAGGACGCGTTGGGCGACTGGCACGACTGGCTTACTTTGACGCAAACGGCGAGTGAGTATCTGGGTGACGTGCGCGAATCGTCGCTGGTGTCGGAGTTACACAACGTAACGGGAGCAAAATTTCGCCATGCGGTGTCAGTGCTCTCGCAAATGCGGCCCAAGGTGGTTTCGGCTCCAACCCGCCCTTCCCCGGATCGGGTGCCAGAAAAGGCGATCCGCTCCGCCGCATAATCGATGCTGCCCTTTGTTCTAGACTTCCCAAACTGCGGTCTGGAAATACCCTCTTCGTAATGCCAGCGACGACCCGCGATGATTCTCCAACATGATTCTCCAACATCTGATGACCAGGCGGCACCTGCCATGTAAACTGTTGGCCTTGCCTCATGCCGACCTTTGCCGCGGTTGATATCGGTTCCAATTCCGTTCGTCTGAAGATCGCGCGGCTTACGCGTGGCCGCCTGCATCCTGTTCACGAAGACCGCGAGGTCACACGACTGGGCGAAGGCGTGTTTCGTTCCGGGTTTCTCTCTCCCGAGTCGATGGCAGAAACGGTCAAGGTCTTGCGCCGTTTTCATCGCGCGATGCAACAGGCGGTCACAGATCCAGTCCGGGTCGTGGCCACGAGCGCGCTGCGGGATGCGCGCAATTCGCAAGCGTTTCTGGAGTGGGTGCGATCGGCCACGGGCTGGAAAGTCGAAATTATTTCTGGATTGGAAGAAGCGCGTCTCATCCATCTCGGATTGGTTTCGAATCTGCGCGGAGACAGTTCGCCCACTCTCATGATGGATTTAGGAGGGGGAAGCTGCGAACTAACGGTTTCTGACAAGAGCCAGATTCGCGACACGGTGAGTTTGCCCCTCGGCGCAGTCCGTCTTACCGATGAATTTCTTCGGCACGATCCGCCACGTAAGGGCGAGCTGAAGCGCCTTCAAGGATTCGTGGCCCGCGAAGTGAACCGGATCGCGCCCCGCATTGTGGCGGCCCGGGTTAAGAGCGTGATTGCCACCTCCGGGACCGCTGCCGCTTTGGCCGCCACCGCCAGTCATCTGCGCAAGAACGGAAGCCGGCAGCGACTCGCTGTCTCTTTGGCGGAGATGACGCGAATCGCCAAACGCCTGTCGCGGTTGCCGGTGGAGGAACGGCGCAAGATTGAAGGCATCGGCCTGCGCCGCGCAGAAATCATTGTCGCCGGAGCAGTGGTGTATCACGAACTGCTCGAGCGTTGCCACCTTAAGGGCTTTCGCTATTCGCCACTAGGCCTGCGTGACGGCCTGCTGGCGCAGATGGCAGCGGAATACGACCGCAGCACGCGCTCCGGAAAACAGATCGAATCGGAACGCTGGGAATCGATCACGCGGGCCGTTGCTCACTATCGGGTGGACATCAAGCACGCACTCGATGTGCGTGAATCGGCGATGTTTCTGTTCTCGGCGCTGCGTTCGGTACACGGGCTCGCGCCGGAATTTCGGGAATGGCTCTCGGCGGCTGCGATGCTGTATGAGGTTGGAGATTACCTCAACCGCAATGGCCATCACCGGCACACCTATTACATCATCTCGAACTCGGAGATTCTGGGCTATACGCCGCAGCAGCGCCGAATCATTGCCGCAATTGCGCGCTATCTGGGAAAGTCGCGGCCGGCGATCGAAGAAGCTCCCATGAAAGCGATCGATCCCGCGGACCGTCCAGGAGTGCAGAAGGCGATTTTACTGTTACGGTTGGCACGCGCCTTGAATCTGGGGCGCAGTCGTGCGGTTGAAAAAGTGCGCGTTAGCCAGCGAGCCGGCGAAGTAAAGCTGACCCTGGTGCCGCGCCGACGCATGGGAGTTGATTTGGAACTGTGGGCGGTCGAAAAAGATGCCGCTTACTTCCGCGAGGTTTTTGGGCGAGCGCTTTCCACCGCGGCCGAGTAGAGCGTGCGCAACGCTTTCGGAGTAAGGCACCACTGCAGCGTTCCGGAACTGCGGCGCATATCGACTCTGGCTACGGCCCCCTTTTTCAGCTCCACCGAAGCTTCGCAGCCCGACTCACTGATGACCGTGCCGAGGAACTGGCTGAGGTTGGGATTGTGTCCCACGACCATGACCGACTCCTGACGGGCATACTTTTCCAGCATGCGGCGGAAGTCGGCAAAGCTCGCTTGGGGACGCAGGCCGGTCTCGATCTGCAGCTTGCCTTCGTAGCCCATCTCATTTCCCACCAGAGACGCGGTCTGAGTGGCGCGCTTCAGTGGACTGGAAATAATTACGTCGACCTGGGCTTCGATTGCAGCCAAAGCGCGGCCGACGTAACCGCACTGTTCGATTCCCTCTTTGTCGAGGGCGCGCTTCTCGTCTTTTTTCGGGTTTACGAGGTGTTCACCGGCACTGGCATGACGCAAAAAATAAATGATCATCGCGAATTATGCTTTCTTTCCCGCGGGAGCTCTGCGCTTCCTCACCGGGACTTCTGGTAATGCAAAGTCCGCCGATTGCCTGCCTTCTGCCACAGTAATCAGAAAATCCTGTGCAGTGAAGGCGGCTGCCCCCGTGGGTGGCTTGCGATTTCGTTTGCCCCGCACCGGCTGCCAGGTGCGAATGTAAGTGCCGTCGCCCAGCAGGATACGGGCTTTGCGGTTATCGGCCAGATATGCATCCAGAATCTCGTGCCGCACCCGTTCCCGAATAAATTCGTCGCGCAACGGTACCAGCACCTCGACGCGCTCGTATAGATTGCGCGGCATCCAGTCGGCGCTTCCGGTGTAGATTTCTTCCTCGCCGCCATTGCCGAAGTAGTAGATGCGGCTGTGCTCCAGAAAGCGGCCGACGACACTACGGACCCGAATGCGATCGCTCAAACCCCGTACCCCCGGTCGCAGGGAGCAGATGCCGCGCACGATCAGATCGATCTCCGCTCCCGCCTGCGAAGCTCGATACAAGGCTTGTACCACGTTCTTATCGAGCAAGGCATTCATCTTGGCGATGATCCGTCCCGGGCGGCCCTGCCGCGCGTGGTCGGCCTCGCGATCAATCAACGAAATCACTTTCTCTGCCAGATCAAGAGGGGCCACTAACAGCGGATCGTAGCTTGGATTCTCAGCGTATGCAGTCAGAAAGCTGAACACATCATGCACCGCACGGGTGATTTCTGGATTCGCGGTGAACAGGCTGAGATCGGTATAGATGCGCGCCGTGGTGGCGTTGTAGTTGCCGGTTCCGATGTGCGCATAGCTGCGCACTCCATCGGGGTCGCGGCGCACCAGAAGCGAAAGTTTGCAATGGGTCTTCAGGCCGACCAATCCGTGAAACACTTGCACGCCGGCGTCTTCCAGATCGCGTGCCCAACGAATGTTGGAGGCTTCGTCGAAACGTGCTTTCAACTCAACGACCGCCGTGACTTCCTTGCGCGAAGCCGCGCCGATAAGCGAAGGAACGATCAAGGAGTGCTCATTGGTTCGATAAAGGGTTTGCTTGATGGAAAGAACTTTGTCATCTTCAGCCGCCGACTCGATGAACGACAATACTGCATCGTAGGAATCGAAGGGATGGTGCAGCAGAATATCGTGCCTCTGGAGTTCCTCGAATACGTTCTGAGATTTCGCGGTAAGCCGCAATTCGCGCGGCGCGAAGCTGCGATATTTAAGATCCGGGCGCTTGGTCTGCTCATACACGTTGAACAGCCGCGAAAGATTTACCGGACCATTCACGGGAAAGACCTGCCAGGGATCTAGCTCGAACACAGTTCGCAGTCGGTCGATAATTTCAGGGTCCGCGCCAGCTTCGATTTCCATGCGCACCGCATCGCCTTTGCGCCGGTTGTGCAATTCGGCCCGCACGGATTCGAGAAGGTTGCGTGCCTCTTCCTCCTGTAAATACAGATTGCTGTTGCGGGTGACGCGGAACGGAGCGGACGAAACGATGTCGTAGCCGTGGTACATGTTTTGGGCGTGGTGCGCCACTAGATCGGCGAGAAAAATGAAGTCTGTTGTGTTGTCAGAGGGCAACCGCACCAAGCGCGGCAACCCACGCGGTACGGAAACGACGCCGGTGTAAGTGAGTGCGGAGCGGCGGCGCCGGCGTAGGAGAAGGCCGAGGCAGAGCGCCTTGTTGATGACGCGGGGAAAAGGATGCGTGGGATCCACCGTCACGGGTGTGAGCAAAGGATCCAATTCCTTCTCGCAGTATTCGTCGACGAAACGGCGGGCTTCAGTATCCAACTCGTGCAAGCCGAGTACGCGAATGCCATGCTCCGCGAGCGCCGGGCGCAGAGTGTTCCAGCACTCATACTGATCGTCCACGAATTTATGGGTAAGACGCGCCAGGATGTCGCGCTTGTCACTCAAGGTCAGACCATCGGGCCCAGCCTCGTTGTAGCCATCCTCGATCTGTTGCACCATAGCGGCCACACGAATCTCGAAAAACTCGTCGAGATTACTGGCGGAGATGGCGAGAAATTTTAAGCGCTCCAGAAGCGGGTTGACCGCGTCCTCAGCCTCCTCAAGCACACGGCGGTTGAACGCAAGCCATGAAGTATCGCGGTTGAGATAGTACTCAGGATTTTCAAGCGAAAGACGAGCCATGCGCGAGGGTACTACTCTTTCTTTCGGACAATGCCAAATGCAGGCGAATCAGTTTACCCGTAACAAGTATAAAACATTCAGCCTCAGGTCAGCGGTGAGGGGCATTGGCGGCTGAGCCATGACGGCCAATTCAGCGAGCTATTCGGCCAGAGGGCTATAGTCTGAGCAGAAAAATAGCCTGGCCAGAAAAAATGGCGCATCGGAAGTAGGGGGGGACTGACCGATGCGCCCGGCGAACTTATCTATTTCACCTGCTTGATCGCCTCTTTTTCTTTCTGAACCACGCTCTCCGGCAGTGGCGCATAAGAGAGTGCCTCCGTCATCTTCTGTCCGTCGGTCACCATCCAGTTCAGGAAGTCGGCCAGAATCTTGCCTTTGGCCGCATCCTTCGACTGCTCGGGAATCAGCAGCCAGGTAAAGCTCGAAATGGGGTAGGCCAGTTTGCCCGGGGCATTCGTGATGGAGACGCGAAAATCGGCCGGCATTTTCGGCGATGAAGCCGCCGCCGCCGTAACGCTTTCCAGAGTGGCTTTCACAGAGTTTCCTGCTGCGTTCTTGACGGGACCGTAGGGAATCTTATTCTGCACGGCGTAGATCAACTCGACGTAGCCGATAGATCCCGGCAACTGGCGGATCATCCCGGCCACTCCTTCATTGCCTTTTCCGCCGAGTCCGATCGGCCACTTCACCGAGGTCCCTTTGCCGACCTGGCTCTGCCAATCCGAGCTAACCTTGGAAAGATAATCTGTCCAGATATACGTAGTCCCGCTGCCATCGGAACGGTGCACGACAATAATGTCCTTGTCGGGTAGGCTCACACCTGGGTTGGCGTTGGCGATGGCTTTATCGTTCCATTTGCTGATCCTGCCAAGAAAAATTCCGGCCAAGGCTTCAGGCGTGAAATTCAATTCAGCGGTGACGCCTGGAATGTTGTAGGCGGGAACGTCGGCTCCCAACACGGTCGGCAGATGAAGAATCTTGCCTTTAGCTTCTTTTAACTGATCGTCAGTCATGGGACCATCGGTGGCACCAAAGTCAACCGTGCCGGCAATGACCTGGCGAATTCCTCCCCCGCTGCCGATGGATTGGTAGTTCATCTGAATATCCGGATGGAGCTTGTGGTATTCGCTGAACCACTTGGAATACATCGGATATGGGAAGGTGGCGCCAGCTCCGTTTAGCGTGGTCTGCCCAACCATCGGCCGGGCTATAAAAGCGCACAGCAAAAGCAGGGTGAGTCTGCGCATCGCTCGATTTTCTCCTCAGAGTAGATGTCTTCTTTCTAGTGGCGCTGTGTTACAGAATGGTTACAAGCGGGTGAATTTCTGATGAATGGACCGAGGGAGCGGTTGCCGGCCGCTAGTGAGAAGCTTCTAAACGAACAATCTCACGCGGGAACAGCGTGTTGTCGGGGAATTGTGCGCGAAGCGAAGTAAGGAGTTCGAGCGCGCGCGGTTTGTTTTTATCGCGTATATAGGCAATCGCCAGCAGGACGCGCGCAAACGGCGCCAAATAACGGCCATGTTGAGCCGTCATCTGTAGATCCGCGATACCCGCCCTCTTGTCGCCGGGTAATCCGCCCATGCGCAACAGCCAGCGCACTGGAGCCGACATGCTGCCAATGATGTACTTGCTGAAGCCTGTAGCCACCAGCACATCGGAACAGTCGTCGCAAATCGCCAGAAGCTGTTGCGCCCAGGCCGAAGCCTCTTTGGTGAAGTGCAAGGACGCAACATTGCGTTTTTCAATCAGCGCGGCATAATCCGCCTGCAAGCCCGAGGCAAGGGTAAGAGCGAACAAGGCGTCCCGGTCTTTGGCATCCTTGGTCAGACGGGTATGCGCCAATGCTTGCGAGCGGTCAAGCGCGGCCTGAAAGCTGACGCGCATCATTGCATCCGGGTTAGCTTTTGATCGCGCGTTGAACGCTGTATCATTTTCGAAGAACTGGGCCTCAAGCACCCCCAGCCGGTTGAACTCCGAGAACAGATAGCCAGCGGCCTCGCTGACTGGGCCCATGGGATCGTCGGGATGTTGAGATTCCCATGCCGAAAAATCCTTTTGGGCGCCAGTAAAATCCAGGTTGTAAAGCCCCAGGTATCCGCGATCCAGAGCGGTGCCTTGTGCGAAATCCGGTACGGTGCGGGTTCCAGTCTCCGCACTCAGCCCCAAGACTGAGCACAAGGCTGCTACCATACCGAACATTAAGAGCTTGAAGAGCTTGCGAAATTGGTCCGCGCTTGGCATGTGGATTTCGAGTGACGCCATGATCGTCCGTTTACACCGAAGCGCAACCGCTGTTTTCGCGCTCTTTGATTGGATGCGGTCCGCAGCCCAATTGGCAAGGCAATTCGAACGATGTTACAAACCTTTTACTTCGACCACTAAAAAAACCTCATGAATGATTCTTCCACCCGCCTCGCTCCCGGCTGGCCCGGGATTCCTCCTCGCTGGACCTCAAGCGCCAAGACTGGCGTGGGTACGGCACTGAACCAGCACAGCAAGGTCTGGTTCACACTGAGTCACGGCATTCTGAATGAAGTGTACTTCCCCAGGGTCGACCAAGCTTGCACTCGAGACCTCGGCTTCCTCGTCACCGACGGACGAGGTTTCTTTTCCGAAGAGAAGCGGCACTGCACATTTGAAAACCGGCCCTTCGAGTCTGGCGTTCCGGCGTTCGAACTAACTAACACCGAGATCAGCGGCCGTTATCGCATTCGCAAGGAAATCTTCACCGATCCCTATCGCAATGTTGTTTTGCAGAAGATTCGCTTCGAACCGCTCCAGGGACAGCTTTCCGATTATCGCCTCCACGCGCTGCTTTCGCCGCATCTGGCCAATTTCGGTAACGGAAATACCGGCTGGATTGGCGATTACAAAGGTCTGCCTCTATTTCTCGCTGAGCATGGCGGCACAGCGCTGGCGCTGGCATCGTCTGCGCCGTGGAAAAAGATGTCCGTCGGATTTGTCGGCACTTCCGATGGATGGCAGGACCTCTCCGAGCATTTCCAGATGGAATGGGAATACCTGCGCGCGGAAAACGGCAACATCGCGTGTACCGGAGAGATCGACCTCCTGGCTTGCAATGGAGAGTTCGTGCTGGCCCTCGGCTTCGGCGGCATCTGGAGTGAGGCTGGACAACAAGTTCGCTCCAGCTTGCTCGAAGATTACAACGATCTTCGCAAGCATTATGTGATGCACTGGAAGACCTGGCAGGACACGCTGCTCAAGCTCGACGAGCCGGGACGCGAGAACGATCTTTACCGCCCTTCCGCCGCGGTTTTGCGCACGCACGAGTCGAAGGACTTTCTGGGCGGCATTATTGCCAGTCTTTCCATTCCGTGGGGCTTCAACAAAGGCGACGAAGACCTGGGCGGCTATCACCTGGTTTGGCCACGCGATTTGGTGGAGACGGCGGGTGCGCTCCTCGCCGCGGGCGCTGAAAACGATGCCGTCAGAGTGTTGCGTTATCTGGAGTCTACGCAGGAGGCTGCTGGCAACTGGGCACAAAATCTCTGGCTGGATGGACGCCCCTACTGGAGCGGCATCCAGATGGATGAGACCGCTTTCCCCATTTTGCTGTTGGATTTACTTCACCGTGAGTCGGCTCATGGTCTGGGCAAGCTGGAGCGGTGGTGGCCAATGGTGCGCAACGCTGCCAGTTTTATTTTGCGCAACGGTCCGGTCACGCAGCAGGACCGCTGGGAAGAAGATGGAGGCTATTCTCCGTTCACCCTAGCTGCGGAGATTTCCGCACTGCTGGCCGCGGCTGAGATTGCCGAACTTACCGGACACAGCGATGCCAGTTCCACTCTGCGCGACGCCGCCGATGCGTGGAATGACAATATTGAACGCTGGGTCTATGCCACTGGCGGTGAACTGGCTCAGCAGATCGGGGTGGAAGGCTATTACGTGCGCATCGCGCCGCCGGACACGGATGACGCCGCAGCCTCACCGACGCAGGGATTCGTTCCCATAAAGAATCGGCCTCCGGGTCAGGACATGCAGCGCGCGTTTCAAATTGTGAGTCCGGACTCGCTGGCCCTGGTGCGATTCGGATTGCGCGCTGCCGACGATCCTCGCATTCTCAACACCGTCCGCGTGATCGACGCATTGTTGCGCGTGCAACTGCCGCAAGGACCTTGCTGGTATCGCTACAACGGCGACGGCTATGGCGAGCATAAGGATGGCTCGGCCTTCGACGGAAGCGGTATCGGCCGTCCCTGGCCCTTGCTCGCTGGCGAACGTGCGCACTATGAACTGGCCGCAGGCCGGCCTAAAGAAGCCGAAGCGCTGCTCTCGATGATGGAGAAATGCACTAGCGGGAATGGCCGCCTGTTGCCCGAGCAGGTCTGGGATGCTGACGATATTCCCGCGCTCGAACTATTCCGCGGCAAGCCCACCGGCTCGGCTTGTCCCTTGGTGTGGGCACATTCTGAGTACATCAAGTTGCGCCGTTCCTTGCGCGACGGCAAGATTTTCGACCAGCCTCCACAGACTGTGCAGCGATATTTAGTCGAGAAGCCAGTGCGCCAAGTCTTTGGCTGGAGGTTCAACAACAAGACACGATCCGTGCCGCGCAACAAGAAACTCCGCATTGTGCTGCTCAATCCCGCGCTGGTGCATTGGAGTATTGACGGCTGGAATAGCTCTCACGATACCAATACCCGCGATACGGGCTTGGGCATCTATACCCTTGATCTGCCGACGGCTTCACTGTCAGGGGGAAGTAAGGTTGTTTTCACTTTTTATTGGCCGCAGGAAAATCGCTGGGAGGGTAAGGACTACAGCGTGGTTGTGGAATAACAGCAAATCGAACTCGCAGAAAGCCTTCTATTGTGCCGCAGCCTTGAGCAGCAACAGCCCTTGCACCTTGCCCCAGTCATCGGTCAACCGATCGAACGAAATCTCGCGGCGCTTATCTT
>JAUTWY010000536.1 GCA_030838305.1 Acidobacteriaceae bacterium | reverse complement strand
CCGGACAGTCCGTCGAACGAGTCCGCAAGGACACCGACCGGAATTACTGGATGTCGGCCTCCGAGGCGATCGACTACGGCGTCGCGAACAAGATCATCAGCTCAATCAAAGATCTCAAATAACAGCTTAAGTGGGGCGCGTTTCCTCATCGAGGTCGCCCCGCGATGTTAACTCGTCTGCTTCACGCTGATCACCGGACATTTTTTGAACCGTTCGGAACTTCGCGCTTCGGTAGAGTCGGAGGATAGGCGCGGTAGCTTGGGCCATGTGGCAACGCTCTGTTTCCCATCCCCGCTCATCGAACCGGACGTGCCGATTTCCGGCATCCGGCTCTCCGACTGGCTTCACCACGAGGCACACGGAAAAGATCATTGACCGCGAGCGTCATTTGCGCGGCGTATTCCTTCCTTCGCCTTGCGATACAGCTTTCTCTGAAGGGCCCGGATCATATACCCAAGCCCAAGTCTTGCCAGTCTATTCGGAATTGTGAGATAGTTCACAAACATGCTTCGCGGACCATGCCATTTTCTGCGGGTCGTTCCGCGGATAAGCTAGCCCGGTGGTCGAAGACAGCATTTTTCACAATTTATCTGCCTTGGAGGACCAAATGGTGCCGAAAAAATCCGTTCCTCACTTCGCCACTCAGAGCCGCACTGTATTGTCCGGCAGCGAGAAAGCACCTCTCGCGGAGGCAGGCGGCGAAAAGCCCGCGCCCTTGGCCGCCCGCATCACCGTATCGGTCATTGTTCGACGCAAGACGCCGCTCAAGGCAGAACATATCACGGGCGAACAACGCCTCACTCGCGCTCAGTTCGACGATAGCCATGCGGCAGACCCCGCCGCCGTGAAGCTCGTTCAGCGCTTCGCCAAAGAGTTTGGCATTACCGTACAGCCTGGCACGCCGGCACCCGGGCGCCGCACCATCAAGCTCACCGGTACAGTTGCCAACATGCAGCGAGCATTCGGAGTCTCCCTCGCGCACAAGACGATGAGGGGCGAAACCTACCGGATTCGTGAAGGCAGCATCAATCTCCCGGCCGAACTTCAGGGCTACGTAGTCGCCGTCCTCGGCCTCGACAACCGTCCGCAGGCCGAACCACACTTTCGCATCCTTGGTCAACAGGGTGCAGTTGCTGCTGAAGCCGCTCAAGGCCAGGGCTTCGCCCGTCCCCACGCCGGAGGCAATATCTCCTATTCGCCGGTCCAGGTCGGAGAACTCTACCAATTTCCGAATGGCGTTACTGCATCCAATCAAACCATCGGCATCATCGAACTCGGAGGCGGCTTTCGCCAGAAAGACATTACGGCCTACTTCAAAACCCTCGGTCAGAAGCCACCCAAGGTGATAGCCGTCCCCATAGGAACCGGAAAGAACAACCCCACTAACTCCAACAGCGCTGACGGTGAGGTCATGCTCGACATCGAAGTCGCCGGTGCCGTCGCTCCGGGCGCGCGGATAGTCGTTTACTTTGCGCCAAACACCGACCAGGGGTTCGTCGACGCTATCGCTCACGCCATTCACGACACCACTTATAAGCCCAGTGTCATCTCGATCTCTTGGGGCTCGGCTGAAGTCAACTGGACCGCCCAGGCCATGGCCGCACTTGACGCCGCCTGCCAATCTGCCGCTGCCCTCGGCGTCACTATCACCGCGGCGTCGGGCGACAATGGCTCCTCAGACGCCGTCACCGACGGCAAGAATCACGTTGATTTCCCTGCTTCGAGCCCGCACGTCCTCGCCTGCGGTGGTACCAACCTACAGGGCAGCGGCTCAACCATCACGGCTGAGACTGTCTGGAATGGCCAACCGCAGGGCGGCGCAACCGGCGGAGGCGTTAGCAACATCTTCCCGCTGCCGAACTGGCAAGCCAGCCCGAAAGTCCCCAAACCCACCGCCACCGCAGGAGGTCGCGGCGTTCCCGACGTTGCTGGTGATGCGGACCCTGCCAGCGGCTATGTCGTCCGCGTCGACGGGAAGAGCTTCGTGATCGGCGGCACGAGTGCCGTTGCTCCGCTGTGGGCTGGACTCATCGCTGTCGCCAACGAGAAGAACGGCAAATCCGCTGGTTTTATCCAACCAGCCATTTATGCCGCTAAAGGCAAAGCCGCCTTCCGCGACATAATCCATGGAAATAACGGCAGCTTCGCAGCAGGTGCAGGTTGGGACGCGTGCACCGGCCTCGGTTCACCTATAGCCCCAGAACTCATCAGCGTAATTAAGCCCACTTCCTCTAAGTCGAAATCCAAACCTATCGCTAGCACTAGCAAAAGGAAAACTCTAATCCGAAGAAAGAAATAGCTGTGTGTACCGAAAACCTCTCATGATTGCTGACAAGGGCCTATCGACGGCGGAGGCATTTGGACGACCGAACGAATTTCGCGATCGCGGTGATCGCCGCCGGCCTGATCCGACTCATCGGCATCGGACCGTTCCTGTTCGTGCACCTCCCCATCATGCTTCTCGCGGGCTTGGTCGGAGTATGGCTGTTCTACGTGCACCACCAGTTCGAGATGACATTTTGGGCACACGACGGCGAGTGGACATTTCAAGAGGCGGCCCTGCGCGGAAGCTCGCATTACGACCTGCCGAGGATCCTGCGCTGGTTCACGGCCAATATCGGCATGCACCACATCCATCATCTGTGCAGCCGTATCCCCTACTACCGACTGCCACTCGTGTTGCGCGATTACCCGGATCTCAGCAGCATCGGCCGGCTTACGTTAGTTGAGAGTTTCAGGTGTGTGCGCCTGGTGCTGTGGGACGAAGGTCAGCAGCGACTCGTCTCTTTCCGTGAGGTGCGTCAGCGTTATGCCTTAGTTTAAGGACGAAGGAGGCCGCCGGCCTGCCATTCTTGACCAGCCCGGCCCCATCGAAGAATGACCGAGATGCCCCCCGGCAAGCATCCGGGCCCCTTAAACACCACTACCGGGGACCCTTCACGGCCTCCGTTGCCCTCGCTTCTGCGAAAGGAAATCACGTGGCTGTTTCGGAAACGCCACCCGAAGTGGGAGATTCGTTGGCATGTCCTGATTGCGGAATGGAAATGGTCATTATCCGTATCAAACCAATTCTGTTCGGCTGGAAATCGGTCATGTGTGCCTCTCTCTTATAAATCTATTCGCCCGCACAATGCCCACGCAGAGTATCTATCGTTCAGTGCCATGGTCATTCCTTTCGAATCTGTCCGGGTGCTGTGCTATCCGACTTGCTGAGACGGATGTCAGGGGACTCATCGTTCATCCTCCAACTTGTACGCAGGTAACGTCGTGAGCCGTTTGTCCTCGACAGGGCCACCCACCGTGAAGTGGTAGAAGCTCTGCCAGTCGTGCGAAGAGACGCCGAATACCTCGTGAACGGGATCATCGAAGTAGCAGCCGATCCCGGTAGAACGAATGCTCGCCTCTTCAGCTTCGAGGTACAGCACCTGGCCTACGAGACCGGCCTCCCAGAAGAGATTTCGATAGAACGCAGCGCCGTAGGTAACCAGGCTGTCCATGTAGTCGGCGATCATCCCTAGGCTGAAGGCCCCATCTCCCGCGATGTCCTGACCGCAGGAGACGCTCGCAGCCAGAGCGCGGCAGTCCCCTTCTTTGAGCAGGTACAGCGGGAGCCCACGCGGGCACGACGGAGGGCGCCGCCACAG
>JAUTWY010000308.1 GCA_030838305.1 Acidobacteriaceae bacterium | reverse complement strand
AGAAAACCTCGCAAAAGTTACTGCACTTCCGCCCGAGGCCGATTCTCAGATGCCACATACTTCACCGCGGCCGTCCGCTCCAACTTGTCCCACGCAAACCTGCGCCCTTCCAGCGCCCGCTTCAGGGTCTTAAATAACACTATAGAAAATAATTGGCGGTAGGCGAAACGCTGTAGCCAGACCTGACTGAGGAGCCAGGCATCTTCCTTGTCGTCTGGACGCCGGCGCTCGAGCGCGAATGCAAGAGCGGATGCCAGGAAGTCAATTACGAGGAAGGCAAAGAAAAACGCCACCAGCTTATGAAAGCTGGCGGGATCGGTGGAATCCGGATGGAAGTACTTTTGAATGAAATACCACAAAGAGCCAAATGCGAACATGATGTCGATGAGCGGCGACACCAGCGGCAGCAGAATCTGAAAGATCACGATGTTCGGCAGGGCCACAAACCCCAATGCTCCTTTGCGCGCAAACACCCCCCTATGTTTGTAGACGGCCTGAAGAATTCCAAAGGACCAGCGAAACCTCTGGCGCATGAGTCCATTGGCATTGGTGGGTGCTTCGGTGTAGGCCAATGCCATGTCTTCATATTCCACGCGGTAACCGCGGCGCAAGAGTGCCATTGTCAAGTCAGCATCTTCCGCCACGGTGTCGAGTTGATAGCCGCCCGCCTCGCGCACGGCGGAAACTCGCCACGCACCAATGGCGCCCGGTACCACGCTGACCGCGCCCAGAACATCCAACGCGCGGCGCTCGAAGTTCTGGCTGGTGATGTACTCAAGCGCCTGCCAGCGCGTCCAGAGATTCACGCGGTTCCCCACCTTGGCGTTACCGGCGATCGCGCCAATTTTGGGATTCACGAAATGTGGTACCAGTCTGGCGATCGCATCGCTCGCGATGATTGTGTCGGCATCGATGCCCACAAAAAGTTCGGCATCCTGAATTTGTTCGATGCCAAAGTTGAGAGCCGCTGCCTTGCCCCCATTTGGCTTGGTAAGGATCACAACCCTTCCCGCCGCTTTGTCCGCACCGAACGCTTTACGCGCCACTTCGAGGGTGCGGTCCTTGGAGCCGTCATCGATCACGATCACGCGTAAGTTGGGATAGTCGGAGTTGAGTGCGGCGCGCACCGTACGCTCAATCACTTTTTCTTCGTTGTATGCGGGGATGAGAACCGCAACTTTGGGTTTATACGACGCAACTTCCGCCGGCTTGCCCAGAATTCTCTCGCGCACCCGATCATAAATCGCAAACGTCCCAATCCACACCAGTCGACCAGTCATGAGCAGATCGCCAAGAAAGAAGATCAGGGCAATTCCGCTCTGGGCCACATCGAAAAGCCAGAAGCTGATCCAGTTCAGCCGCGCTCCCCACCGATCCAGTGCAGTTGGAAGCGGCGGCATAACGTCGGCTCTGGTCTTTCCCAGCAACTCATGAACCGGCACTACCGAGAATCCGCGAGCCCGCACACCATCAATAATTCTCGGCAGCGCCCGCACGGTTTCAGCGCGGTTGCCCCCGCCATCATGCAGCAGGATGATGTTGCCGCAGCGCTGATCGTTTGGCATGCATGGCGGCAAGTGCGCCAGCACGTCAGCGACGATCTGTTCCGCCGAACGGTGCGGATTGCTGCGCCAGTCGCCGGGGTCAATCTTGTCCCCCACCGTCGTAAAACCCTGGTCCTGCGTGATCTCCAGCGGCCGCACCTGGTCGGCGGTATCCGGTTCCTCGTCGATCGAGTAGGGCGGGCGGAATAGAACCGTGCGAATGCCCAGCCGGCTGGCGAAGAGCCGCTCCGTCAAATTCAATTCGACCTTCACATAGGCGCTTGAAACATTGCTGATGTCGGGATGGGTGAACGTATGATTCCCAATCTCATGTCCCTCCCGGTAAGCGCGCTCCACAATGCCCGAGAACTTGTCGGCCTGCAGTCCGATCATGAAAAATGCCGCGGGCGCCTGCTCGCTCTTGAGCACGTCGAGGATCTTGGGCGTCCACGTGGGATCGGGGCCATCGTCAAAGGTCAGCGCCACCTTGTTCGGACTGTAGCCGTAGCGCCCTACACGATAGGGTTCTGGCAACGACTGAAAATTCTCATCCGTGATCAGATTCGTTGTGGGGTCGATGGTCAGATCGCGTGTTCCAGGCGTTGGGCGCTCCTCAATACGAAGAATTTCCCCCTGACCCTCCATGTCCACGTCCTGGCCGGGAGGCACGCTGCGCAGTTTATCGGCGCCGCCAGCATCGCCGGGCATATCCCACACGCGCCATATGGAACGGTCTTCGCCGCCCAATCGCCAGAGAGCGAAAGTTTCAATGCCCAGCGTCTGTGCGGCGCGCATGTGATTCAAGGCCGTAACCGCATCAAGAAACCAAACGTCGTGGCGCAAACTGCTCTCATCCAGATAGCTGAAATGCGGATTCAGGGCATCATCGTCGTAAGTTACATCTTCGTCGGAGTCGCGCGCCGCCAACCATGCCTCCTGTACTGAAACGCTGTGGTCCTTGACACCCGCCGGCAGGTTGCCTTTCTTCGGTTTAAGAACCCAATCGTAGCCATAGTTAGCGATCGCACAAATGAGTTTTTCCCGGGGAATCACGTTGACGGCAAACTTGAGATTGTTGACAAACCAATCCTGCGAGGCGACGGGTCCTGAAGTCGCGCCCGGATAATGTTCGTCGTAGTTCATCACGACTACGCCGTCCGCGGGCGCAGCGATGGCGGGATAGTCGAATTCTTCATTATGAGCCGGCACACTGACGTAGAGCTTCATTCCGCGAGCATGCAAGTCCGATGACAGCTCCTGCAGCAAGGACAAATATCCTGGCTGGCCGACTTTGGGAAAGGATTCAAAATCCACCATCAATCCCCGAAAGTGGTCCGAGGAGAGAAACGTTTCCACCTGCTGGCGGAATAGCATGCGAGCCGAAGGATTGTTCAGAAAGTCCGCGATTTCCGCCACCCACTCGTTTCCATCAAAGTTGTTCACCATGGGGAAGACTTCCATCGAGTTGTCTTCTGCCTTCAGCAAAGGCATGACCCGGTCATCGACGGACCGCAAATGATTGTTCTGCAGGACGTCGAAGAATTTATTGGTCTGGTCGTCCACGGCCTGCAGTC
>JAUTWY010000535.1 GCA_030838305.1 Acidobacteriaceae bacterium | reverse complement strand
AAATGGCCTTATCCTGGAAACGCTCGTTGATTTATGGAGTGATCCTCACAATTGCCGCTGTGACATATTGGGTCTATAGGGAAACGTCAGGCCCTCGGTTCGATCAAGGACTGCAGAAGCGCGAAGCCGATATGAAAAAGACCTTGCCCCGGAAGGTCGATGACATCACGACCCTAGAAGATGTGAAGTACGAAGGGACGAAGAACGTCTACTGGTTGTCAATAGACGCTGGCGGATCAATCGATGCCAGCGATCTGCAACATAGAACTCAAAGTCTCCTGTGCTCGAACGGTGATATCGCGCGTACGATCAAGGAAAAGGGGTTCAGTTACGAATATCACTACGTCAACAAGGAGCGGGTCTCGTTAGGCACATTTACCATCGCTGACTGCCCTTGATCGCATCCCCGACGCACAATCAACCGGACGGGCGGGAGGATGTCGGAGCCCTCACTCACTTTTGCGATTGCCAATCCGGCCTGATATCGCCGCCGCGGTGACCGCATGCCTCGCAGACGAACTGATCTTCGATGTCGGATAACCTGACCTGATCGCCCATCGATCGGCGCTTAGACTAACCGAGTGGCCGCATCGATAGTCGCTGCAATAAACCAGGATGTTGCGCAGTCCGGTGGAGCGAAGCTCGCCGAAGGTGATTTTCTCTAGTCGTTTCACCTCTTGAGGCGATCCGCGTCCTCAGCGTCTAAGCAGCCGGAAAACTCTATGCCAAGCATAAGTAAGTACCGCCCGATCAGCCAAACCAAACCGCAGAATTATATGGTTTTTACAGAGGCTTATCTGTTTCGACGTCGCCCCGATCCTGTTGATGGCACTGTGCCACGGGAACCTGCGTTGCCAGAAAGCCGCGTCCTTTCGACCGCTCTCCCTGGCGTTTGCGGGCCTGCTGATTGGCCACCAAGGCGGGGCGGCTAACGAAAACCCGAGGAGATTTTGAAGGCCTTGCGGCTCGTGCGCCGCTTGGTAGCCCAGAGCCGCTGACCGCCATCGATGACGACATAGGCTTCGGACCACATAAGCCAGGTACGGCGAATAGGTCGCGAGCCAACCTGATTTTGCACGAACACGAAATCGTCTGGCTGGCCAAGGAAGTTGCCGATGGAGCGCCGCGACCAGATGAGGCCGCTGATCAGGGCGTTATCCGGATCCTGGAACATGGTGCGTTGGACAGGTTGTCGTCCCGGACGTTCGATCTGAGGTGCGAAGTCGAAGACCGAACTAAAAGAAGGCGCCAGCGGATTGAAATCGATCCGCTCGTGGCCGATCGGGTAGACAGACGTCACCGCCGGCGACAGTCCGAACTGAATTGCCTGCAGGGGAAACTGGCCAGCCGAGACCGCGATGATGCATGAATCGCGTTCGTTGACGATCCCGTTGTCTCTGTATCGCTTGAATTTCGCGATCTTGCTGCTGAGAGCCGCCGTCGCTCTGAGCTCAACCTGACGTCGCTGCTCATCAACGTCGATCCGGCTCTCTTCGGCTGGCCAGTCAGCGACCCTGTCGGGATTGTTCTCGTGTCCTTGGTCGGGCGAGACAGCCTCGATCCATATCTTGCGCGTTCCCTTCTGAATGCAAATGTCGGGGCCAACGTCACGCGCCGCCTGCGCGAGCTCCGTTCTTGGCCGTACCTTCTTCGCGGCGTCTAGCAGACGAACCGTGAGGTACATCTCCCAAAAGCGATTGTCGGGTTGTCGAGAGAACTCCTCGCAAAAACTCTCATCAGCATAGGGCTCAAATCGCGCCCACAGTGCTTCAAGCCCTGCCTTGATCTCCCCTTCAATTGGAAATTCTGCCGCGCGAAGGTTTCGATATCCGATGTGTGCGTCGGGATTGTCGACATCGAATAACGCCATGAAAATTCTCGACGCGCCTCAGCGAAATAGCCGGGCAATGTGCACATCTTGCCAGAAATTTACCCAGAGAAAAACTGATAAGCATTTGCTCGAAACCTTATCAGTCGCAACGTCGGATGCCGCCCTCGGCACGCAGTGGCTGATCGGAACAAAGTCTCCGGCTTCAGTCTCCGCAAAAACGGGAGTTTTTGAGGGAAAATGGTCAGGGACTTTCGGCATTTCGAGCGCTCGGTTTGGCGAATTGGGAGCGCGGAGACGGAATGAATTCCGCGAAAAGCCGGTATTTCCGGCCTTCTCTCGCGTTTCTTGGAAAGCCTGGCCGAACGGCGGAATGGCTGCCGGCGCGGGAGGATTCGAACTCTGAACTGATAAATCCGGCCTCGTCAAAACCGCCGCAGAAGAGCAACTATCTTGCTCAGAAATGACTGGCTTTCGGTCTTGATCGGAGCGTTGCTCTGGTGACTTGGAGCGGCTGAGCTTCGGGGTCCTGCCCTGCCGGGTGATTTGCCCGGGCGGGGCTGAGGTGGTGCGGCGGATGGCGCCGCATGAACCTCGGAGAATCCTGTGACCAGGCCCAAATCCAAGCCGAAGTCTGCGATCCGCCCAAATGCCCGCAAAACCGACAAGCCCGCGTCTCGCAAGCGATTGGCGCCCGCTTCCTCCAAATTAGCATCTCGGCCCGATACCAAGCACAACCGCATTGTTGCGATGCTCCGGGCGCCCGCAGGCGCGACGATTGCCGCAATCATGATTGCGACGGATTGGCAGCAACATTCGGTGCGCGGATTTCTTGCCGGCGTGGTTCGCAAGAAGCTCGGGCTCAACCTTGTTTCGGAGCAAACTGAGAAGGGTCGGGTCTATCGCATCAAGGACGGCAAAGCTTCGCCTGCTGCTGTGGCCCGGACCAAACAGGCGGCCTGATGCGATGCAGAAGAAACGCCGCAATGGTCGTACCCCGACCAAAACATCTGTTGAGGACGAGATCGCGCATCTGCGCGGTCTCGATCTCAAGGGGCTTCGCTCACGCTGGCAGAGTGTCTTTCAGAGACCGGCGCCCGATCATCTGACGCGGCACCTGTTATTCGCGGTCGTCGCCTATCGGCTCCAGGCCGATCGCTTTGGTGACCTCGCTCACGAGACGAGGCAGGTGCTGGACCGAACGGTTGCGAAGGAAGCTGGGCCGGTAACGTCCGCCCGGCTGGCCAACTTTGACCAGAAGCGAACCGAGCTTAGTCCCGGCACGGTTTTGGTCCGGGAGTGGGATCGACGGTCGCAGCGGGTAATGGTGATGGCCGACGGTTTTGCCTGGAACGGCCAAACCTATGACAGCCTCTCCAAGGTCGCCTTTGCGATCACGGGTACCAGGTGGAATGGACCGCGTTTCTTTGGCCTGCGGGACAAGCAGGATCGGTTGGCCATGGAGGCGCGGCGATGAAGGCTCCTTCTGTCCAATCGGTCC
This sequence comes from Acidobacteriaceae bacterium, assembly GCA_030838305.1. Taxonomy (GTDB): domain Bacteria; phylum Acidobacteriota; class Terriglobia; order Terriglobales; family Acidobacteriaceae; genus Sulfotelmatobacter. The sequence goes on along the minus strand of JAUTWY010000535.1, from coordinate 2,304 downwards.
GCTGCGCGATCTATACGAGGGTCTCTACCGACCACGGGCTCGACCAGGAGTTCAACTCGCTGGACGCCCAGTACGAGGCTGCCTCAGCGTACATAAAGAGCCAGGCCCATGCCGGCTGGAATCTGATCCGGTCCCGCTATGATGATGGCGGGTACTCCGGCGGGTCCACCGACCGTCCCGACCTTCAGATGCTGCTGGAGGACATCCGCTCCCGCAAGATCGACGTCATCGTTGTCTACAAGGTCGACCGTCTGACGAGGTCTCTCGCGGACTTCGCCAAGCTGGTCGAATTGTTCGATTCCCACGACGTCTCATTTGTTTCGGTCACCCAGCAATTCAACACCACGACCTCGATGGGCCGGCTGACCCTCAACGTGCTTTTGTCCTTTGCCCAGTTTGAGCGCGAGGTCACCTCTGAGCGTATCCGGGACAAGATTGCGGCATCCAAGCGTAAGGGCCTGTGGGTCGGAGGCAACCTGCCCTGTGGGTATGAGATGACAGACGGCAAGATTGCTATTGTCGAAGAAGAAGCTGAGCTGGTCAGATCAATCTACCGGCGATATCTCGAACTGGGCAGCGTCAACGAGTTGGTTCGGGACCTGCGGGAGCGCAACATCCGCACCAGAGTCAGACAGCTCGCGACGGGAGCGACGCGGGGTGGCATACCGTTTGGCCGCGGCACACTGTACTACGTCCTTAGCAATCACTTCTATATCGGCGAGGTCAAATACAGGAATGAGATCCTGCCGGGCGAGCAGCCTGCGATCATGGATCGTGCGCTGTTTGACGCAGTCCGGGAGAAATCCCTCGCCCAATGGTCCCACAGGACCGTCGTACGCAACAAATCCGACCATCTGCTGATGGGTTTGCTCTTCGATGACGCAGGTCATCGCATGGTCCCAACCCACGCCACCAAAGCTGGAATCCGTTATCGCTACTACGTGTCCGCACCTTTTCTGCATGGGGACGCCAAGACCGCGTCGGCCGGATCGATCTCCCGCGTCCCCGCTGCTGATATCGAAGACACCGTCATAAAATCGATGAAAGAGCATCTCGCCGCTAGACAAGACAAGTCGGCGACGAACGCGGTGCGCTTGGAGGATCGCGACGTCACACAGCTGATCACCGAGATCGTTGTGCACGCGGACAGATTAATCATTCGACTTAAATCAGATCACGGGAACGAGGCATCCGATGCTCCGGAGAATCAGTCGCTCTCAATTCCCTGGCAGAAACCGCCATCCAAGAAATCCCGTCAGATCCTGCTCCCGCACAATGTATCCCGGAGTGACGTCCGTCCGGAGCAGTTCGAGCGTCGAGCCCGCCTGGTCAGCGCCATCGCGCGAGGTCGTCGTTGGCTGGATGACGTTATCTCAGGTCGAGTGACCACGGTCGCTCAGCTTTGCGCGCACGAGAAATGCAGCGTTCGGCACGTCAATATGACCATCTCGCTTGCCTTCCTCGCGCCCAATCTCGTCAATGCAGCCGTAGAAGGTCGCCTGCCCCGTGGCATCGGCGTCGAGCGGCTCCGCGATCCGCCGACTGAATGGCGCCGGCAGTTTGAGGCGCTCGGACTCAATCCGGAATAATTGCAGCACCGGCCCGAGATCCCGGATTACAGAATCGTCGGATTTGCTGGCGCAAGAGCAGCTGACCTCGCGCCCAAGGCCTGGCCGCCGGGAACGGATTTTTTGGATGCAGAGACAGGGCGCCAAAAATCCGCACTAAAATGCGTGAGCGCCCGCAGAGACCAAAGTCCCGCAAGTGAGGGGCCGAAAATCCCCGCAGAAACGCCCTATTCGGCCTCGTATCGGAAACGTGCGGTTTGCGAAGACTGGATGGTGGAGGCAGTCGGGCACAAACTGGCGACCCACCACCCAGTCATCGAACCGGTCTCTGAGATCCGCGTCAGGAACGGAATTTTTCGATGCAGAGACAGAAGGTCAAATCCGCCTTTTTGTCTTGCAGAGACTGAGGCAGAGACCGGGGCGAACTCGAAAAAGCCCGCTATTCGCGGGACGAATCCACGGATCACCCGCGGAGTTCGATACCTGAAGACTGGGTGGTGGGCGCATCAGGGCTCGAACCTGGGACCCGATGATTAAGAGTCCCAATGATCATCAGGTCTATCAATGGCTTACGCGCAAACCGAAGCGATAAAGCCCCTTTGATAACGTTGCGGTATTGCCGGTAGTGCAAACCAGATTCGAAGCTTTTGCTCAAGGGTCACTAAGCCCGGGGACCTATCGGCTATTTTTACCGATACACCCCACCCCGCGTAGGAATGGGAAGTCTGATAGAGTA
>JAUTWY010000281.1 GCA_030838305.1 Acidobacteriaceae bacterium | reverse complement strand
AGTACAAAGCTCAAGGCACAAGAGTGGAACAACTGACAACGGACCACTGACCACTGACTAACCGCTTTGCTCGGTTTCCCTGATTCCTCCTCACAGATAAGTCCCCCACATTGAGTATCCCTGATCTTTTACGCATAATGCCGTCTGGATGAGCATTACTCACAAAGTCCGTCGCATCACCCAGCTCAGTAAGCTGTTTGCTTTCGGTTTGCCGAAGTATGCGGTCGGCTCCATTGACGTCACCAACCGCTGCAACCTGCGCTGCGAACACTGCTACTTCTTTGCCGAAGACCACGAGAATGAGAAAGAACTCTCGATCGAAAAGTGGGTCGAGAAGCTCGAAGCGATGAAGGCGGAGGGCCATCCAATGATGCTTTGCACCTGGGTCGGTGGCGAGCCGATGGTGCGCAAACAACTAATCGAAGTCGGCCGGCACTATTTTAAGCACAACACGATCGTTACGAACGGCACGATGGAGCTGCCCTCCTGGCCCAACTGCACCTGGGTCATCTCGATTGATGGCACGGAGGAGGCCTTCGCCCGAATGCGCGCCCCGGGCATCTATCAAAAGATCAAACAGAACGTGATCGAACATCCCGAGCTGAATATACAAGAATCCAGCGTGCTGACGAGCATCACCAAAGATTGTGTGGCTGAACTCGTGAAAGAGTGGGGACCTATTGCCCGCGGCGGGATCATTTTTGATTTCTTTACTCCCGTGACGGGGTTGGACGAAGCCCTCTGGCTCGACTGGCCCACGCGCGACCGGCTTATCGATCAAATTCTCGAGCTGAAAAAAGAATTTCCGGGCGTGATCAATATGATGGACTCGACGCTCGATCTGATGAGGTCGACGAAAGCCAGGCGGGTAACCGACAACTGTGAATTTCGCTTAAAAGGTTTCGCCCTCGGCCCCACCGGTGAACCAAAAGGCAAATGCATGATGGGCGACAATGCCGATTGCGATCGCTGCGGATGCGTCGTTCCTTTTCACATGGCTACAATCGGCAGCAGGCGCCTAATGATCAAAGAGTCGGTCAAACGACTCACCGCTTGACTCTTACTTGTCCTAGGAAAATTTCCAAAATAAATTGTGTGAGTTTAGTCGACGCGCATTCACGCAAAAGGCTTGTTGACTGGATCTGCTTCATTGCTCTCTGCAGTGGCAGGTCTTTGCACCTCGCGGAGTTGGGCCGCGACATCCCTTAACCGCAGCGCAAGCTCTTCAATGCTTTGCGCTCGCTTGCGTGCCCGGTCATTCAGGTCTTCGCGCAGCAGGAGCTGGGCCTGGCCTAGTATTCCGGTAAGCGGGTTATTGATCTCGTGTCGAATGCGAGCGACGAGTTCAGCAACTTCTTCAATCTTTACGCGGTAACGTGCCAGTTGAGCGTGTACGTCGTCTTCAGCACAAGGATGTGAAAGTGGCGTATCGTGTTCAGTCATCAAGGCTCCGCTTGTGTTTCGGGGGATCGGAAGAGTAAACCGCTCGCAGCTCTGGGTTTTCCCAGCCTTCGGATTGCGCGCACATTTTGCCCTCTGGAGACTAATTCGACAAGTGGTACTTTTAGACCTCCACCTTGAGGCGGGGTAATGCAAGGCACGCCAAGACTGGAGGGCGAGACTCGAGCTAGATACTGAACAGTGGATAAGTTGACAAGCGAAGCGTCGATACGTAAATTGAAATTCCCTTGCTGGGAGGTCGTCTAACGGTAGGACTGCGGACTCTGAATCCGCCTATCGGGGTTCGAATCCCTGCCTCCCAGCCAAACACATTCACTGAGTTACGGCCAGGCGCCGCCGCCGCCACCAGGCAGCCAGTCTGTTACTGGAAGCAATACTTTGCCGAATTGCCATTCCGCCGCAAGTACGCATTGGAATGAGGTTTCGCGATGACCAAAAACGACTCTTGGTAAAGATCAACGGGCAGGTTGCCTCAGGATTTCCGACAGAGCCTGCAATCGGGTTGAGTCTGCTGCACTCTTGGTCATGGCAGCGCTCTTTTCCAATGACGGAGCGAGGCTTTTGAGTTTTGCGAGCTCGCTTCGCTTCATGTGTGAACTCTCGGCGCTTTGAATCGCCTGCCGCAGACCGGCAATTCGATCAGCAGGCAGAGCTTGCGATCGCTCCAACTGATCGACGTACGCCTTCGCCACGACCAACTTTCGCGGCCACTCGATTTTTTCCTGGTTCTGCACATTGAGTTCAGCTACCCGAACTGCCTTGGCAGCGTCGATCTCATTCTGGGTCAGGGACTTCGTCGGCGTCAGCTCAAAGATGTCCAGGCCGCGGGCAATCTCCGAAGCGTAAATGTGACCGTTGTACCAGTACGCGGACCAGTCACCGCCGAGCACCAGCATCTTTGGATCAATCGGTCCCCGATCGAAGTAGGCGATTTCGACCGGGTGCTCCGCGTCTGTGAAGTCCATGACGGAGATGCCGCCCTGGTACCACGCCTGCACTTCAATGTCGCGGCCGGGAACCGGAATGAGCGAGCCGTTGTGGGCCACGCAGTTCTCGCTGTCGGTCTGGGCCGCCGGCAACTTGTAGTAGCTAGCAAAGCTCAGCTTGTTGTCCTTCAAATGGAAAACCGCATCAGCGCCCCATTTGTTCGGATCGTTCGCCCGGCATCGCGCACCCAGTCCGCCGCCCCACTCATCGGTAAACACGATTTTTGTCCCGTCGTTCGAAAACGAGGCCGAGTGCCAGTACGAATAGTTCGGATCGTTTACCGCGTCCAGACGCTTTGGATGCACGGGATCTTTGATGTCCAGCAGGATCCCATTTCCGGAGCAGGCGCCTGCCGCCAACCCAATCTTTGGGTACACGGTGATGTCGTGGCACTGATTGGTGTCCGAGGGCTTTAGCAAACCGTCCTTGCCATGGGTGCCGCCGTTATTCAGGCCGTTCAGCGCGCCCGTCCGTGGATCGATAAACACGCGGGGACTGGACACGACCTGCGCATTCTGCGGCGCCGCCAGCGGCACCTTAATT
>JAUTWY010000280.1 GCA_030838305.1 Acidobacteriaceae bacterium | reverse complement strand
CCTCCGGATGCAACACCAGATAGACGGCGCTCGCGACAGCTACGCCGAACAGCAGGAAGTTGACCAGATTTTGGCCCTTATATGTGATGGGGCGCTGGGGCAGGATTTCCTGCAACTTTCCCGCTGCCATCAGGCTGCCGGTGAATGTCAAACCTCCCAGGATCACTTCCATCGAGAGCACCGACATCATGAATTTCGGAACGTTGGGCGTGCGCAAATAAAATTCGGCCGTACCCACTAGAGTGACGCAGAGAGCGCCGAATGCATGGCTGAGAGCGGTCCGCTGCGGGACGGCCGTCATATGCACCATGCCGAGCGGGATGCCGATGCCGCTGCCCAGCACCAGACCGACGGCGATCCATTTGTAGTCAACGATGCCGTGGTGAAGCAGAGTGCCGGCGATGGCCAGCACCATGCCGATCTCACCTGCCCAAATCCCGTGGCGGGCGGTGGCGGGCGAACTCATCCATTTCAGCGACAGAATAAAAAGCGCGCTGGCGATCAGGTAGATAAATTCGATGACGTGCTGGCTTCCGGCAAACTCGTTCATGATTGGCTCAGTGAGATTTCGTTCAGCTAGTTATTTGCTGGGACGGCTGCTCTTGAACATCTTCAGCATGCGGTCGGTGATAAAAAATCCGCCGACCACATTGCTGGTGGCGGCCACAATGGCGATTACGCCCAGCACGGTCGCGAACTCGCTTTTGCGCTCACCGACCAGCACGATGGCGCCGACGACGGCGATGGCGTCGAGTGCGTTGGTCAGCGACATCAGCGGAGTGTGTAGCAAGGGCGAGACGTGGCGGATGACCTCAAAGCCGATGAAGCAGGCCAGCATGAAGATGAATAGCGCGTCGATCAGGTTGGAACCCATGTGCTTCTCCAATTCAGTTCTCGGTTCTCAGTTCTCAGCGAGTACATTCCGCAGCATGGAAATTTGGAGTGCGGCGTTCCGGCATTTAGCCAGCTGCTGCCGGAGTTGTCGCCGGCAGTTTATGAAACTCTCGGACTCTGGCGTTCACGATTTCGCCGTGGTGCGTCACCATTGTTTCCCGGATAATTTCGTCCTGCAGATTCAGTTGTAATTTGCCCTCTTTCATCAGGTAGGCCAGAAATGTAGCCACGTTGCGGGCATACATTTGGCTGGCATGGTAGGGAACGCTGCTCGCCAGATTGATGGCGCCAATGATGGAGACGCCGTGCGCTTGCACCGTTTCTCCGACGCGGGTGAGTTCGCAGTTGCCGCCACGTTCGGAGGCGAGGTCGACAATTACGGACCCCGGCGCCATTCCCTTAACCATATCTTCGGTGATCAGCACCGGCGACATCTTCCCCGGGATCACCGCGGCAGTGATGACGACGTCGCTTTCTGCCACCACGCGAGTCAGCAGTTCGCGCTGGCGGGCGTAGAAGGTTTCGTCCTGAGCAGTCCCGTAGCCGCGCGCGTCCTGGGCGTTCTGCGCTTCGATGGGCAGCTCGACGAAGCGGCCACCGAGGCTTTGCACCTGTTCTTTGGAAGCAGCACGCATGTCGTAGGCGGAAGCCACGGCGCCCAGCCTGCGCGCTGTAGAAATGGCTTGCAATCCCGCTACTCCCGCGCCGATGACGAATACGCGGGCTGGGGTGATCGTGCCTGCGGCCGTGGTCATCATGGGAAAAATTCTGATGGAAGTCTCTGCCGCCAGCAGCACCGCTTTGTAACCGCAGATCGTCCCCATGGAGGAAAGCGCGTCCATACTTTGCGCGCGTGTGGTGCGGGGCACAAGTTCCACAGAGAAGGATGTGACGCCCGCCGCGGCAATCTGCTGCGTGACTTCCGCTGAACCGAAGGGACGCAGAAATCCGATCAACAACTGATCGCGACGCAGCAGAGGGAGGTCGGCCTGTCCGGTCACGTCATTCGACCCGTAGCAAAGCACCTGCACAATAATGTCGGCGGAGCCAAACACGGCGGCGCGATCGGGAAGAATCTTTCCGCCCTTCTCGGCGTAGGCGGAATCGGGGTAGCCGGCCTGTTCGCCCGCGCCCGATTCCACAACCACTTCGAGACCCGCCTTGGCGAGTGTGGGGATCACTGCGGGAACGAGCGCGACTCTACGCTCGCCTGGGTAGCTCTCCTTCGGAACTCCAACAATCACGCAACGATCCTTTCCCCGGCACCAGCGAATATTACAGAACGGAGTGCGCGCTCGACTGTGACGTGCGTCACACCGACGCTAAAGCCTTTGTCCAAACGGACTCAAAACAGTACCAGATAATGAGAGGTACTGAAAAGGACTGGTACAAGAGGGGAGGTTTGGAAACCAGTAACGGACACTCGCAGGACTTGTCTCATAGTCACAATCCAGCGTGGGATAATCCGACGGTCGCGGACGGGATTGGCGACCGACATTCAGTCCGTGGATGAGCTATCCTAATGTCATGGATCATCTCGCAATGCTTCGGGAAAAGATTGGGAGTCTCCGCGCCGAGATCGCAGACCTTCAAGATTTGAACGACCAGTATCGGCGTCAGGGCCACAATGAAGCCGAGGCTCAACTTGCTCACCGCGAGAGGCAAGAGCGGCTCCGAGCGATCCAGCAAGAACTGTCCCAACTCGCTGATCTTAGCCGACGAGTGCTCTCGTTCGAACAGAGGAAAGCAGAGCACCGTGCGCGATTGCATGTAGGCGAGAAGGCTTCGTAACCACAGAGGCATCGGCCAATTAGAACGTTTAGGCGGAAAGTTCGGATTTTGTTACCCGTCTGCCCGAGGGAGCCTCCGTTTCTGAGCAACTTCGCGAACCGGAAAAGCCGATTCTCAGCCCATCTGCTCGTCACACATCGGCCCGTAGAACCCCGACTGCTCACGGATTTTCTCGGAGGGGTGAGAAATCAGCCTAGTTTCGTTCGTTGCTTAGAGCGAATTCTCTCAACCATGAATCGTGGTTCGTGCCGATCCGTGAGAAGTATGTCGGCGTCTGGAATGTTGTCCTCCGGTCGCTCCATGAAGAAAATGATGAGACCGTTGGGGCAATTGCGTCTGAAAAGACTGGCCAGATCGCGATAGACGACAAAGGGTGTCAGATAGCTGGTGAGAAAGATTCCGCACCTGCCCATTTCGATCTCGAAACGAGCTTCGAGAGGGGCGGAAACGGATATGACTTCGAAATCGCCTTTCCGAAGAGCTGATTCGTGAGGGAGCAAGGTTTCACGGTCGGGATTAAGCGATAGAACGGTGTTTTCGCGGGCCATCGATTCTCTTGGATGTCGAGCACGGACGGGCAGGTTGTGCAGAAGACGAGTCCGCCCTCAAGCAGGAGTCTTACCGCTTAAATAGTGACCGCAATTACCTTCCATGTCTTCGTCTTCATCGTCTTTGCCTCTCTTGGACGCTTTTCCCCGGCCCCTCCACGTACGATTTAAGTGACCCACACCCTAATTGTCCTCCACGCACTTTAGGTCATCCCTCAGGCTTTGGTAAATTCGGCGACTTCCAGACGGGGTTCTCTTGGCCGATGCGCCGGATTCGATTCCAAAACCGACGTAACCACTCGGCTCAACTTAGCGAGTGGCGGGCGGGGACTACTACGCTACGATTTAGTGTG
>JAUTWY010000277.1 GCA_030838305.1 Acidobacteriaceae bacterium | reverse complement strand
AAGTCTCCACCCACACCCAGATGCGTAAGGCCAACTTCATTCGAACGAAATACTTCGCTTGAACCGCCAATCGTATCGTCTTTGGGGTGGTTGAAGTCGTAATGGTAGGCGACGTCGGCGCGGATTTCAGGCGTGAAGAATTTCGAGTCGAAGGGTAGCTCTTTCGTGCGGGGATTGCCGTTCAGCCAGGTCCAATCTGCAAAAGCGAAGGGCTCCTCCTTGGCCGGCTTCGGTGCCGCAGAGTCGCCCTGTATGGCCGCGGCGGCAGGTTCCCGGGGGACGGCTACGACGGACGGAGTGGTAAGGTTGGACGCTGTCATCGATGGGATGTTTCGCCCCGGCCCTGTCGGCGCCAGTACCGTCCCGCTGCGATCGTTCGCATCATCGTCGGCCCTCCCGGTGCTCTTCTGCCGCTCAACCTCCGCGCGCAGGCGCTCCACTTCGGCGCGTAGGGCATTCAACGCATCCCGCATTTCCTGCTGCTCTGTTGGTGCTGTCGCGCTAGAGCCGGTATTCGCTGAAGGTGTAGCCGCATCCTGAGTGGATTGAGCCCCCGCCCAAGCCGCCAATAGGAGGCACATCGAGAGCAACAAGACCTGAATCGCCATCTTCCTTCGCATAATTTTCGTTCTCCCATGAGTCCACGTACTAGTCACCGTGGTTGCCTTCTGGAACGCCGCTATCCTCCTCGACATGGATGCGGCTGAGAGCCTGAAGGTGACGCCTTTGCCCAGGTCGGTCCTGGACTGGAATAATCCAGTAGCTGACCGACGGCGCTCTCTCGCGTAGCAGGGCGATTAGAAACCTGAGCATGAACGCCGCCGCTGCCAAAGCAATGCCTGCAACTACCCAGGCTACCCACATGTTCCTGCCCCTTTGCGCGCGGGCCTCTCGCGCAACATCTCAGTGAACCATTTCATGTGTAAGGCTGGTTTAAGGAATTCCTAAAGAATTCGTAAGGGCCAAAATGTGGCTTGATTGGCTGGTATCAGGCCAGCATAGCCGTCCCATCCTCGAGCCCACGCGCTTTAGCATCCCCACTCTGCTTCGCCAGGCTGCGCAAAATACTCCCGCGATTTCGCCGGTTTGATTGTCATCGAATCCAGTTCCAGCAGCGCGAGGCGCGCCGCCGCAACCAGGCGGCTTTTCTCCTGTTGCGGGACTTCCTCCCACGATCCATGACCTTCGCTGCCCTTACTCGATATCTCCGGCCTTAGTGCTTGATGATAGTGATGGAAGAGCTCTGCTAACCGCTCCGGCGCTACTTCGTGAACCCACATACTCGTCATCTCCCTGAACCGCTTTTATGCGGGACCGTTTTCAGCCCCACAATCATTGGACACGGAATCGCAGAAGGCGCAGATAAAGGGTCCATAAAATGTTCATAAAAACATGGGGACTAGAAACACAATGGTTCGAGCGGGCGCCGCGCTAGGAGCCTGGTTCGAAGCGGTACCCAACCCAGGGCTCGGTAAGCAGGTATTTTGGCGAGGAAGGGTCAGTCTCAAATTTCTTGCGCAACTGCCCCACAAAGACGCGGAGGTACTCCGGTTGTTCCGTACTGTTCGGGCCCCAGACAGCGGCCAGCAAGGTTCGATGTGTGATTACTTTGCCCGGACGTCGCGCCAGGTAGACCAGCAGGTCAAATTCTTTCGGTGTCAGGCGCACTTCATGTCCCACAACTTTGACCGAGCGCGCATCCAGATCAATAGAAAAGTCCCCCGCGGTAATCGAACTGGCGGGCTCCTCGGTCGCCGGCTTTCGCCGCAACTGCGCCCGGATTCGCGCCAGCAGTTCGTTCATGCTAAACGGCTTGGTGACATAGTCGTCCGCGCCCGCATCCAGAGCCTCGACCTTCGAGCGATCTTGCCCCCGCACTGAAAGCACGATGATCGGCACCTGCGACATCTGCCGTATCTGGCGGCACAGGCCCACACCATCGAGGTTCGGCATGGCCAGGTCCGTGATCACGACATGCGGTGTCCAGTCCTTCATTAACTCCAGCGCCATGGTTCCGTCGTTGGCGACGCGGATGTCGTATCCCTGCGACGAAAGCGTGGTGCGCAGCACGCGCGTGATCTGCGGCTCATCATCCACGACCAGGATTCGATGATGCACATTCGTCATGACGCGCTCACCGCATTTCCTGAGTCACGATGTGCACGTCCACCGCGGGGGTGTCTCGAAGAAACTTGTGAATCGCGGAAAGATAGAAATATCTCTTCCACCCCTTGGTGGCCGACCGTCCGAAAACCACTTGAGTAATGTGATTCTCGCGTACGAATTCCGCGACCTTTTCCGCAACAATCTTTCCCTCGCTCTTAACGACCTTCGCGCCCACACTCTCGGCGAAACGAACGTTGTCTGCCAGGGTACGCTGGTTCTCGTTACTTTCGTCCGCGCCCGTGTCTACATAGAATACGAACAGATCGCCATCCAATGCCTGGGCCATGCGCGCTCCACGCGCAATCAAATACTGTGCTGCTGGATTCGAACTGATGCACACCGCAATCTTCTCGCACACCTGCAGCGGCCGGCCGTCCTCTGTCTTCAATTCCGATAGTGTGCGGTCCACCGCCTGCGTCACCTGCCGTAAAGCAAGCTCGCGCAAGGCAACAAGGTTTGTGTTTCGGAAGAAATTGGCCAGCGCTCGTTCCACGCGCTCCAGCGGATAAATATCGCCGCGCTTCATTCGCGTCTGCAGCGCCTGCGGTGTCAGGTCCGCCATCACAATCTCGCCGGCGCGACGGATCACCCAATCCGGCACCGTCTCCCGCACCTGTACGCCAGTAAGGCTGCGGATCGTCGGTGATAGACTCTCGATATGTTGCACGTTCAGCGTGGAGAGAACGCTGATGCCAGCGTCCAGCAGCTCAAACACGTCTTCATAGCGCTTGGCATGCTTGCTCCCTTCGATGTTGGTGTGCGCCAGTTCATCCACTAACACAACATGCGGCCGGCGCGACAGAATCGCGTCGACATCCATTTCTTCAAAGATGGTTGACTTGTACTCCAGCTTCTTCCGCGGCAGTGTTTCCAGGCGCGAAGCCAGTTCCACAATCGGTTTGCGTGCGTGCGTTTCCACAACGCCGATCACAATCTCTTCGCCGCGGCTGGCCCGGCGTACGGCTTCACTCAGCATGGCATAAGTTTTTCCCACGCCTGGGGCGTAGCCTAGAAAAAGCTTGAACACGGCAGGCCGCTTGGCTGTGTCCACTTCCTCCAGCCATTGCTCGGGAGTCTTGGGCATCGCCGTTATTCTCCACGCCGAAGCAAGAATTGTCGAATCGCTATCAATTCCGGGTACAATCGTGCCCGTGAGTGAGCGATGGCCACAGCAAGTAATGCAATACGTCGCCTGCCTCGCGGCGACCGAACTTGTGGTCCAAGTCTACCGGCGACTCATTCACGTAAATCCCACGACCGTTGCCTTGACGTTTCTGTTAATGGTGCTCTGGGTCGCTGCTTACTGGGGCTTCCGCTTCTCCGTCTTTCTCGCCATCCTCGCCGCACTCGCCTTCAACTACCATTTTCTTCCTCCTTTTGGAACCTTCACGGTCTCAGATCCGCAAAACTGGGTGGCGCTATTCGCGTTCCTCGTGACGGCCGCCATCGCGAGCCAGTTAGCCGATCGTGCCCGCCGGCAAACTGCAGACGCCATTCAGAGACGCCGCGACGTCGAGCGCTTATACGCATTCAGCCAGCGTCTGCTGGCGACCGACAACGTGGCCGAATTATTGAACGCGATTCCTGCCTACGTGTGCGACGGATTCGGAGCCAAAGCTGCCGCCATTTATTTGCTCAATACGCAGCAGGTCTATCGTACCGACCCCAAAACAACTTGGTTTTCGTTGCAGGATCTTCAAATGGTGAGTTCTCGCGGCGAGCCTGTAATCGACTCCCAGCGTGGCCTTTCTCTTACCCCTCTTCACCTCGGTGCCCGCACCACGGGAGCTGTGGGAATCGCTGGTCAAGTTCTTTCGCGAGCAACTCTGGAAGCCCTGGGCAGTATGATCGGCATCGCGATCGAAAGAGCGGGAGCAATGGAAAAACTCTCGCAAGCCGAGGCCGCGCGTCAAAGCGAGAATCTTCGGGCTGTTCTCCTCGATTCCGTCACGCACGAACTGCGTACTCCGCTCACTGGGATCAAAGCCGCAGTCACCGGTTTGCTCTCAGATTGCAACCTGGA
>JAUTWY010000268.1 GCA_030838305.1 Acidobacteriaceae bacterium | reverse complement strand
CGAGCCTGCCGCTACCGCCCGGCCGCCGGCGTCCTTGGAGGCGGAACCGGAAGTGCACGCCCACATGGTAACCAGCGCAAGGCCCATGAATAGTAGCGACCGCCATCTTACGGAATACCCTCTGTTTCCTGCCATTTCTCCTCCTTTTTCGAAAGATTCACCACTCGAAGTGTTGACCTCTCATTTCTTGACCATGGCTTCTTCGTAATGAGCCTTTCCTGCCACTCCGCCATCCTTCGAGTGCAGTTCTTCATCCAGAACAAGCTTTACCGGGCATCCTTGTGAGATTGCCCAAACCGTTCCTTTCTCGAAGCCCCCTGGCCCGAGAACGCTCGTATAGAGTGCTCGCTCCGCGGCGCTGCCGCGGGTCGTGTCGATGGAATATTTGACACTGTCGTAGCTATTTACCTTTTCTGCGCCCTCGTTAACTACGGCCGACGTGTTGTGCACGATCGCAAAAAGGCTGGCCATTCGCCCGATCGCGCTCAGGTTAGACGAGACGTCCTGGGGTGCACCGTGGAACTGTTGGGGAGCGGGCAAGGAATTGTTTTTGAAGCTGCCATCTATCTTCTGCGGCGTGACGTCGGCTTCCTCTTCCCAAGGATTGTCCGAAACTGCTTTGAAGGTGTAGTGGAAAGATTCCGGCGGATTCCGGAGGTGGTCGGTCACACAATTGAGGTCAATGTCCGGACTGGTGCTACTTGTTGCCGCCCTGTTCTTTTGCGCGGTGTCGGGCTTTTCCTGCGCAGCTTTGGACACTCCAGAATTGCATCCCAGCGCTATCAGCAGAGCACATACGGATGCTGCGATCGCAACTGGTCGAGCCAGCACCGCTTTGAAATACGTCCACGTTCTCATTTCGGTTTCTCCCGACTAACAGGTCTTACGGAGTGACTGCCTCTTCCACCGCATACGGGTCGTCCATTCCGAGTGAAGCACGGCTTTGTTGACTTTACGGCACCTGCTTTCATACGTGAGCACGGAGCAAAGTGCCCAACTAGTTCCGCGCGGGTGCAATTTCCACCCTACGATTCAGCGCCCTGCCGTTCGCGGTGGCGTTATCCGCGACCGGCTGGGTCGCGCCAAAGCCCTGGGGAGCGAGGCGACTCGAATCCACACCATGCGCCTTCAGCCATGTAATGACAGAGGCGGCGCGATTCTGCGACAGCACCTGATTGTGCACGCTGTTTCCTTGGTTGTCGGTGTGGCCGGCAATCATCCAGCGCGATCCCGGGTGGTTGTTAATGAGCCCAAGAACGGCTTCGAGCGCCGGCGTGCTGTCCGCCTTGAGCTTCGCGGAATCAGTGTCGAAATGAATTCCGTAAACAGCGGCCGTTCCGGTTTGCGCGATCGCTTTTTCAAGCGCAGAAGTGCCTTCTTCATGATGGTGCAACTGTATTTCGGCGTGGCCGCTCTGTCCGGCTACAACGTCGGCTGCTGCCGAGTTGGCATCGTAGCCCGGTGCTACCGCAGTGGCGACCACCAACCCCGCAGGTAATCCGCTCAACTGGCAGTTTCCGTTTGCGTCAGTAGCACCGGATTGAAGCGCAGCGGTTACCGTCGCACCTGAAATGGGAGTACCCTTGTCCCAATCCTTAACCGTCACTGCGACGGAAACCAGGTACTGGAATCTGTGCGGGTTCACGAGAATGCGAACAAAATCGACTGCGTACCCATCTTGCGCATGGGTACTGGGATCATCGATCAGGAGCTTCACAGTGCCGGATTGCAGCAAGGGGAAATATTCCGGCAGCAGGTTGACTGTGATCAGTTTGCCAATGGGTCCGGTCTGGTCGATCGCGTTCAGCACCTGCTCCAGGCTTGGAATGCGAGTGCCATTCAGGCTCACTTGGAAATGCGAGTGGAAGGATGGCGCCTGGAAATCGTCGACAAAAATCTGGAAGAGCACCGCGTCGATCTTTGGCGGCAGAGCACCCACAGCGAGTACGATGGGCTGCGGCATGGATTCCAGGCGGCCTTTGCACGCGGAACCATCAGGCAATCCCTGACACGGACGCTGAATGCTGGTGGTATAGCCGTCGCCAGCGAAAGGGTGCTCGTTGAAATCCGCTAGTGTCACGGCCGAACCCAGCAGCATTCGATCGGTGCCATCGGGTGAACTTGGTTTCGGCGACCACGGAAACGGATGCGGAAAAGTGGATTTGCCGGAAAACGGATCGTAGTTCTTCGGCCATCCGAATCCCAGATTGTTGATGTCTCCGGTGCGCACAACGAGATCGGCTTCCGGGCCGCCTTCGGTGCGCTCATATTGGATTGCCCAATCGTGCGATTGATCTGCAGTGGCCGACGCTGGCGCGTTCGGCGATGAGGCAGGCGCCGAGACCATGGGTGCGGAGGGCGAAGGCGCCGGGACAAGTTTGCCGTTTTCGAGCGTCCATCCATAAGGAGCGTCAGGTTTGGCCGAGCTGCCTGCAGGGACATTTGAAGATTGGGCATTGCCTGCGGAGGACGATTTCGGAGAACCTCCTTCGCTCGCGTTTTCCGCCCCCTTTGAGGCCGCATGCTTTCTTCGAACGCTAGCATTGGCTTCGATTTCGGCCGCTTTTTGCCTGGCGCGATGCGCCACATAAACCACACCGGCGGCGATTGCAGCCACGAACAGCAAAATACCAACGCCCGCGATGATGAGTATGGTCGGTAACGGTGGTTTCAGCGATCTCGGCACGACGGATGATTGTTTCTCGGAAGCGCTAACCTCACCCGCTAGCTGCTCCGCAGGCGCGCCACATTTCGTGCAGAATTTAGCCTCTCCCAAAGGCGAGCCGCACTTCGTGCAGAAACGACTGGGGCGGGCAGGGCGAGGGGCCAGGTTTCGCCGCATACCGCATTTTGTGCAAAACGCAGCTGATTCGCTGACAGACATTCCACAGCGCTCGCAAGTCACGTCCATCGCATATCTCCACTGCCAGGCTCTCGCTGCTCAGTGATGGGGCAGCACCTCGGAGGCAGAAAAAAGTTAGAGTCTCGAGTCATTTCTTGACCATTCCTTCTTCGTAATGCACCTTGTCGAGGAGGCTGCCATCTTTGTTGTGCATCTCGTCATCCAGAATGAGTTTCACCGGGCAACCGTTTGTCGTCACCCATGCGTCGCCTTTCTCAGACCCGCCCGTACCCAAAGCAAAGCCACCAAGCATCTGCCGCGTCGTCGCGTCCCATCGCGCCGTGTCAATGGAGTAGTGAATCGTCTGATAGCCATTCACCTGACCGCCGTCCGATTCGCGTTGCATTGCGGAGTTGTGATTGATTGTGCTGACCGTGCCCGACATGCCGGAAATGCCGGTCAAACCGGCGAGCGCCGCTTGCCAACTCTGCTGGTCAGAACGCTGTGCATGAATCGGCTGCTGTGAGCCATCCGGCTGAAGTCTAAAACCGTCGATGGCTTGAGGCGTAACGTCGGCTTCCTGGTCGACGTTCGAGCCGTCGGCGTCGTTCTTCTTATAAACATAGTGGAAAGACTCCGGCGGATCTTTGAGGCGGTCGTAAATGCAGTTGAGGTTAATCCCTGGGTCTGCTTCGGACTGCGCAGCCACAGAATGGTTTCCAGTTTTGGCTGACGGTCCCTGCTCGGTCGTTTTCTCCTCCGGCGATTTGGAGCCTGGTTTGGATGTACACCCCAACGCCGATACCAGAGCGACGGCAATCGCCGCCGCGGCGATCACGACAGAAACGCGCCTGACTGCCGGATGTTTTTTCAGTTGTTCCATAGCTGCATGCTCCTGTGCGATGGTTCGCTAACCCGCCTGCTTGGCTGCAATCGCACCGATGAACGGAATGCGGTACTCGCGCTGGCTGTACGCCTGATACATCAGGAAAAGCCAAAATAAGAAAAAAGCTAACGAAATCACCAGACCGATCGGGGTCAGGACTACCGCAGTCCATCCGCTGATGCTGATCATGATTCTCACGACGATGCCCCACGCGATGCTGAAGACAAAAGGCGCCACGCAGAACAGAACGGATTGCATGGCGTGGAAGCGTACGAAGCGATCGCGCTTGTAAGGCTCAAGTACAAGAAATACGATCCCGGTGATAAGGCCGAGAACGTATGCGAGCGCACCGGCAATATTGGACGTGAGGCCAGTACTGTTCACCGATGGACTTGTCGTCACAACTTGTGGGCCCGATGCCGCAGCTTGAATTCCAGGCGCAACTTGGCTACCGCAACTTCCGCAATAGTCCGATCCTTCCGTCAACGTCGCACCACATTTCGTACAGAATCCCATTTGAGTCTCCTTCTTGATTGGTGTGTCCTACCTCCACATGCTCGCTGCCACACCCGTCGATGTCAGGTTGTGCAACCGTCAGTCGCCGCCGAGCCGGCACATCGCGATGTCCGGTTCGATAAATTTCCATTGTGGGGCGCGCCAAACCTCTTTCCTTTGACTCAGGGCCTTACTTGCCGCGGTCTGGACGAGCGGGAACGGGATTGGCACGACTGAGACATCCACGCCGACGCTGCCGATGGTGTCAAACGTGTAACGGTGGCATTGCGGGTTTAGGGCAGCGACGGAAGCGCTGTTGGTCATGGTCAGTACATGGACAAGATCCATATAAGCCATAGCGTGGGAACCGAGAAAGCCCACGCCCAGGCCGAAACGCGGTAGTTGGACCGCGAGCACCAGACCCGATGTCCCGGGGCTCATTGCCGTCTTCTCCCCGACTTCGGGTTTCGAACTGGAAAGATTGCCTTCGGTATTCGTACCGTTCGATGTGGAGTCCAGGCCGGCACCGCCGTTGAACTGAAAGTGGATAGTGAAGTGCTGAGTTGCGTGATTACCAGCAAGGAACAGCTTGACCATGAAATTCGTCGCAAATTGAACAACCAGCGGAATGCCCTCAACAGGTACGGGGATGTTCATCACCACCGGGACGTTCACAACGGGAACGCTAACCGCGCCGTTGCCACCTTGACCTAGCCGCCCGACGAACTCCAGTTCAACATTCCCCTTCATATCTTTGAAGTGCGCGGCGAACTGCGTGAGGGAGCCGCCCGCAGTATGGATACTTCCACTGAAAGCACTGCGGTCGAGGTCAACCTTGCTGCGGAAGCGCACATCGAGGTTGTCCGAAATGATGTAGAAGACCTTCTTGGCCAGCGCGCCCGCCGCCGCCAGCTTCTTCATCTTGGCTTCGTCCGCGGCGGCCTCGTCCTTATACTTGTTGTATTCCTTGTATGCTGCGATTTTGTCGCCTTTAAGCTGGATTATTATCGCGTTGAAACTTGCGTCGCTTTTGCCTGCTGCGGCCACAGCCTTGTTTTGTGCGGCATTCAGCTGCTGATCTAGATCGGCAATCCGGGCAGCGAGGATACGCTCCTCATGCAGAGCTTCCCTTTGCTCCTTCACTAATTCGAAGTACTCGTCGCGCTGGTCTCGATGAATTTCGTTGTTCTCCCCTGAACCGCCTTTCTCTTCCTCCTTGCGGGCTTCGAACTCATAGCTGAGACGATTCGGGGAGACCTTGTATTCCATGGAGTACTCGAAGCCTCCGACGCGACCGTTGTACCCGTCCTGCGTCGCGGCCACCAGTCCGTAGTCGTTATCATCTTCGTCGGAAGGAGCAGGATTTTTCTGGTCCCCCGGCTGGTCTCCTGGCTTTGGCTGCTCTGGCTCGTCTGTGTTCAGAGCCGCCAATCGAAAACTGGGCCGACGGATGAACTCCGAACTCTTCTGGGGAGGCGGCTGTTTTGGAGAATGCGGCCGAAGTCCGCCGTAGGCATCAGCAAAATTAGGCGCGGTTTCAAATTCGATGTCCGCCTCAGGCAGTGCCTGGGTCAATGCCACGGGCTTGGTGCGCACGATAGTCACATCGCCCAGATTGGCAACGCTGTCGATACGGCGTATCGCAACGTCCCAGATCCACAGGATGCGGCCAGGCGCTAGCCGCCCGACGACAGGCTCGGATGAGGCAAAGGTGTACAAGCTGCCATCCTCGTCGATGCTCTGCAACGATCGGAGCGCCTCATCACGGGTCACTGGCACCGTGTCGGGACTCCACTGAACGGAAAATTTCTTCGGTTTGACGTCTTGCACGGTCTGCAGATAGGTGCGGATCGTTGCTTGATCGGCTCCGTCAAGCATCCGCCCAGCTATACCGAGTGTGGATCCACTCGGAGGCTTCGTCTGTTCGCCTGGCCGAGACGTGTCTTGCTGACCGTGTTTGCAGCCTGCGAGCAAAGCGGTTGTGGCGACCGCCATCAATAGGCCGAATCGGGAAAAGCTTGACATGCTCTTCGCTCCTTGTTCTGGACCGACTGTCCCCAGAAAATCCCAGCGCTTAATCGGGGGCGTCAGTCTTCGGTTCTCTAATGCCGCCGTCACTTACTTGATCTTGCATGCGGGCACATCAGGATCAGTTGTTGTCCAATTCTTTACTCCGCCGAATCTGCGATCTTGAAGGTCCACAGGGCGTCAAACATCAGTCCGTCACCTTGCGCCCGGGCCACGTCGCCCCCGGAGAATTTTTTGGACCGGGATATCGGGCGCAGCACCACTGCGTATTCGCCAGAAAGCAATTCAGTGGCGGGTGAGATTTTGTATTTCCCGGCATCGAGCTTCTCACTCTTAACCGCCACGCGCTCTTCCAGAAATTTCGAATAGATTTGCCAATCGGCGGCGGGGCTGGAGCGCACGTCTTCTTTGCCCTGGGTTGCGCCGACAATTCGGCAAGTGTTCTGCGCCGGCGTCAGCTTCACAATGGCTGGTTCGTAGTCATCAGGAGTGATTCCCTGCGTCCGCGAATAGTCCACCGAAAACGTCGGCTTGCTGTTCTGCAGAACATTGCTGGAATTCGGGCTGGGAACGCCCCAAACGTAAGTGACCGTCGGCGTGCGGTGCGACATGATTCCGGAGACAATGCTTCCGGCCCCGCCTACCGCCGAACCGCCCACGCCGGAGTGCATCTGCGTCGCGACGCCGGACACAGCGGTGTTGATTCCTACCTGCATTCCCTGGGTGACGGCAGAATCCGCAGCTAGGTTTTTCATCGATGACGGCTTGGTCTTTGTTTCGGCGAGCTGTGTCTTCTCGAGTTTCAACTCCTGCGTGGAGTCTCCTTGCGTGACCATCACTCGCGGCATGCGGGACTTCGAGGGTGGCATGGCGCCGGTATTCTGATCGGAACCGTTTGTGGCGGGTGTGGGTGCCGCTCCAGAGGTTCCCTTGCCGGAATCCGCAAGAATGGCGTTCAATTCTTTCTCAGTCACGCCCGCGGCATTCAAACGGATCAGTTCATTGGTCGAGGTGTTGAACTTGCCTGGCCCAGCCTGAATCGCTGAGACAATCACCGACTCCGGCACTTTCTTGCGCACCATCGCGATCACGTCGTCATTCGTAAGCGGTTTTTGGGATTGTTGACCGGCCGAGAGCGCTTCCCGGGTCAGCAGAAGCGTCATTATCAGAATCAGGCTCAATTTGTGGCTCGACATACAAAGGCTCCTTTTATTTCGTCTGCCCACGCACTGGTTCAGGGCATTACTTCATTCGCACTGGTGGGTCTGGTACTTTTTCGCCCAGCGTGATTGGGTTGTGAATGGCATGTCCGGTCCAGGGATCGATTCCTATCGGACCCTTGACGTAGACCTGGAGGCTGTATCCGGAGTTGTACCAATCATCGACCTTGAAGATACCCAGCCAGCGCCAGGCGCAGTGGTCCACTCCCCAGTCGACCACCACCTTGGTCTTGGTTTTTTTGTAAAACGCGTAGTGCCCTTCGGTGTCGTATCCGACGCTATCGCCGGGCTTTTTGGGAAACGCATCGCTCGCCCAACCTTCGCAGACGTCTCCGGTCCAGGCGTACCAGAACACGTTGGGATAATCGACCTCGAATCCGGGGGCCATGTAACTGAGGTCATATACGTCCTCGCCGGAATTGAACTCGAGTTGCCCGCCGTCTCGATCAACTGCATTCGAAGCTCTTTGGTTGGGATCGTTGCGGGGATCGTTGCGATGATCCACTCCGTTGGTGATGCCGTCGACTGGAGGCCCCGCATTGTATGCAACACAGGGGAATAAGTGATCGACGTCCGGACCCGGACAATACATCGTGCCTGCTCCGTGCTTACTGTCGCCCACGGTCACATTTGCCAAAGTCGCATACTGTTGCGGAATACTCGGCAAGATCACACTCTGCCGTTGCGCGTAGAAGCGGCAGTTAGGAAACTTCGCCGGAGACCTGCTCGGAGGCGCGACGATCAGGTCCGGCCACCCGTCCAATACGCCGGTCAATCCCGGCCGGAAAACGGCTTCGATCTGCGAATCAGTCCACTGCTTCACGACCATGTTGATTTGGCCGCCGCTCACAGCGCCGGATAGGTACACCTCTCCTTCCTGACTTCCAAAGTCACAACCACTGATGATGTAGTCGTTGTCTGCAGGGTCCTGCGTGAAGGTGACATTTGAGGTTGCGCCGTTCACGCTGTGTATTTGCGCAGTGAGACACAATTTAGACAGTGGTGGCGGCGCCATCAGCTTCGGATCTGCGGGGGACTGTCCGGGGTGCAAAGCCAAATTCGGGGCGCGGGCGGACACGAGCCGATCTTTAGCGGTGCTTGGCTGACTGCGCAGCGACTCGAGGAAGATCCTCTGCTTCTGCAATGCCTGGACTTCGGGACCGTCGCTTTGTTCCGGTTTCGGGGTGACCTTTTGAGGCGATGCAGAGCGTCGCGAGGAGGCGGCAAGTTGGGCCGTAAGTTTCGATTTGATTTCAGTCTTCGTCGCCGCATCGGCAGCCGGAGAAGCGTCTCTTTTTGGATTGCTCGTCATCGGCGGCATCTTCGGGACGTAGCCGACTCCTGCCCCCGGCAGCAGGGGTTGAGAGTTAAGCGAAGCGTCTGCGCCGGGAGTTGCGCCCGCGGGATTCGCAGCCGTACGCGGCGGGAAGGGTTGCGGGTTCAACTCGACTTTGCTTGCCGGAGTTGCAGTCTCGGTAGTCCCGACGGTTTGCGGACAGGCTGGCGCGCTGCCATCGCACATCGCCGCAAGCACCTTCGGAGTCACGTGCGCTTGGCGAAGCGCTTGCAAGCTTGTGGACGAGAAATCGAATTGCTTAGTTGAAGATTGAATCGAGTGAACGATGACCGATTCCGATATCCCGGCCTTCTGCATTCTGATCACGTCGGCGTTGGTTAAGGGGTTCCGAGGCGGTGCCGTCCCCGGCTTAACACCGCCGGTGAATCCGCCGGAACCACTTATCGATGCAGCACCTCCTGATTTCACTGTCGGCGCTAGCATTCCATTTGAAGCCGGAGTGTTGCTCGCATTTCCCGGCGCACTGCTAGGATTCGCGGACAGAAGGGTGGCACCCCCCGTGTTAGGTGCGCCGGGTGTTGCGTTAGCAGGTGCAGCTTGTGGCTGCGAGAGCATGCCGCTAGGACCGGGAGTGTGTGGCAGCAATATTGAAGGCGTTGTGGGACGCGCCGCGACCGCCGCAGACGTGACTTTGAAATTGACGTTGAATGCTCCGTTGCCGCAAAGCATTTCTCCGCCGGTCAAGATAAATGACAAGCTGCTGGAGGGCGTCGAATTACAGTTGCCCCCGGGGATCTGAAAGGAAGACGGCATCGACACAGATGCCGACGAAGGCGCCCCGTACAAGAGCACCCGCAAGGCGACATTTTCGGGCATGTTCTGGAACGCATAGGAACAAAGCATGTATTTCGGAGTGCCCGGTGACGAAGTGTCAGTCATTGGCCCTGCCGCCGTAAGAGTGTTTGTTGTTGAGAGGAGCTGTAGTGGCATTCCGACCTTGCTAACTGTGACAACCTTCACCGTCAAACCCTGGCAAGTGGAACTGGGTTGAAGGACATTCATTTGCCAGTACACGAAGCCTGTGATTGCACCCACTGCAGGCTTCATCTCCGTAGTCGCATTGCTTGCGCTGCCCAAAGGAGAAGCAGTTCCGCGCGGAGTAACCTGCACGCTCGACGCGGACGGCCTGGTAACTGTTGGAGGCTGCTGCTGGCCGATGACGCTCACGGAAAGGCTCAGCAACATTGTCGCAAGCGTTGCTAGCTGCAAGATTGTTTCGAAGTCAATTCGTCGTTTCATATCATTAACTCCTATTCAGGGCGTCCGCCGCGGTTGGTTCAAACATGGAGCTTGGAGTGCATTAATCAAGAAGCTGCTTGACCTTGTTCATGCAGCTCTGATCCTTTTGTCCTGTCCATGGATCGATGCAGCGTGGCCCCATCACCGCCGCCGCTAGACCGTACGCGGACTGAATCTTCACGTTGTCCCTCGTTCCGAACTCCACGTCTCTACAGTAATAGACAGGCCAAGTAACCAGGATTTGGTTCTGTGACGTCAGATTGAAATCCCAATCACCGTCGAGATACGCATCCTTTGACATGTCTGTCGCGGCTCCGCAGAGATTCGCTGGATCTACCGTGCTGACGTAGAGCTGGTACGAGCTAATCTGAAACCCGGGCACAAGTGTGCTGAAGTCCCACGTATCGGACTTCAGTTGCCATTGGTCTGGCGGATATTTCACACCGATTAAGTAAAACTGGTTGCAAGGGTCGCCATTAAATCCCAGGTCATTTATGAAGCAATCAGCGCTGCGAAGAGCTGAAATCCTGTCATTGTGTTCATACGCGTAACGAAAGACCCAGCCGGCCACGGGTGTACCTTCAAACGAAAAGGAAGGAAAACTTGATACGGCATTCGAGGGAAGCTGGTCGACACCGGCGACGAAGTTCGCCACGTTGAATAGTGCGATCCTCGATTGCGGGGTGGAATCGTAGGAAATTGGAACTTCCTGGTCGCTTCCATCCGGCGCTGGCATACCGCGTGCCGCGTAGAACTGGAATCCGGACTTTTGAAACTGTTGTTTTCCCGCAGGGGCAATCACTAGCGATACGTTGCCCTGATCCAGGACGCCGGCAAGCGTAGGATCCAAATGAGCAGTGATTCCATTCTCGCTCCAAAAATCAATAATGAGATTCGCTCTAAAGCCATTTGCGCCGTAGATGTACGCCGCGTTTTCCGATTGAGATTGACCAAAGCCGCAGCCAGTAATCGTGTAGAGGTTGTATTTGGCTTCGGGACTGAAAACCGCAGGCGCTTCTCCTCCGCTGACGTGCAATATCCTGGGGGTTGGATCCATGGAGCAGGTCAGCGCAATCGTGTTAAATGCAGGCGCGCGTGCGATTGAAGAGCTGAGATTTCCCGGGGCGTCCTGAACCTTTGAAGGGCCAATCTCCTGGCTTGGTGTATTCGCCTGAACTCTAGATGTGGCGGGCACTCGCGAGGGTACTCCTGAAACGGCAGACCTGACTCCAACCCGCATCGCAGAAGCTTCTTGCTCCGCTGCTTGTCTCTGCTGCTGGAGAACTGCAATGATGGTTGCGTTCTGCTGTGACAGACGAGGGTTGCTGACTTTACGCAGCGCTTTGGGCGCCGAGAGAGTTATGGGCCTCAACGTCGAGCGAACCGGCGATGTTCCTTTCGCATTGGGCGGTAAAGGCTGGGGATTGAGCGAAGCCTTGGCACCTGGAGACGACGGCCCAGGCGTACTCACACGCGGCGGAAACGGCTGTGGATTGAGCTCGACCTTGCTGCCTGGGGTTGCCTGCGCAGAGTTGCCTTGGAGGATTGGACACGAGTACGAGCTTCCGTCGCACATCGCCGCAAGCACTTTCGGACTCACGTGCGCTTGCTGAAGTGCTTGGACACTTGCAGGCGAAAAGTCGAATTGCTTCGTTGAAGATTGAATTGAATGAACAATCACCGATTCCGTGATTCCAGCTCGAACCATGCGGATCACGTCGGCGTTGGTCACCTGTTGTCGAGGTGGAAAAGGCTGCGGATTGAGCTCGACCGTTCCGCCTGAGCCGGGGCGGTCCGTAGGCATTATCCCCATGCGTTGCGATGCCGGATTTGAAGGAGTCTGCGTCCCCGAGGGAGTGGCTCCCGGTGAAAGCATTCCCTGCTGCGGTGCGCTGGAGAGCATTCCGCCTTGGCTGCCGGAAGTCCCCGGGGGAGGCGAGGCCAAGCCGAGCTGCTGGCGTGGCGTCTTCAGCATGACAAAGTTCACGTCATAGGCCTTGTTCTGGCACGAGCTCCAATGAGTAGCCAGGTCCGAAGCAGTCGGGTTCACGATGCGCGGCAGCATGTTGCATTTCGCGTTAATGATGTTGATTGGGCCGAGAGTCGCAAACTGCGGAAATGCGGGGGGCAAGAACTCGCCCGACTGGGCGACCGTGAGAGTCACCTGGAGATCCGGTCCTACGGGCACTTTGTCATATCCATAGGTGCACACGTCGTAGACGTTGACCTTGCCTCCGACCAGAAACTCCTTTACCTCTCCGACATATTTGAAGTTGTTGCTGAGCGTGCCCAGCGGTGTGTATGCCGTGAACGGGCCGCCCGAGGATCCGACACTCACCGTGATCGCCAACCCGCTGCAACTGTTAGCCGGCGTGTGCCTGACAGTATTTACATCCCAGTACACAAAGCCCTCGATAGTTCCGGCGACGGATTCCGGGTGGACTCCCGGTGACCCATGCGCAGAAGGCCCCGTCATATTGCGGTTCGGCGGGGGCATTGTGGGGGACACCTGGGCCGCAAGGCCCGCGCAGGTCAGAACAATCATGAAAATGAAATACCTAAAGTTGCGCATGCCCTGTTCTCCCATTCAGTCATCTCTCATTGCTGCAGCAACATCGGCAAAGGTTGCGGCGGTGTCGCCAGCGAGCCCATATTCCCGCTCGGCCACGGACTCACGCCGCGCGGTCCCAGGACGGTGATCTCCAGTTCGTAGGCCGACACACTTGCATAATTGAGAACGTCCAGTGACTTGCCGCTGGTCATGATCGAATTCGGCCAGCAGTCATCTGCCTCCCAGGAGACCTGAAACGAAGAAGTTGATGTGTAGCTCACACTCCAGTTGCCGCTCTTGGATGGCATTCCGCCCACCGTTTGGCAATAACTGGCGTCAGGGCTCGAGTGGCGCAACTGCACTCCGCTGTGCGGGTCCAGCTGAAATCCCGGTGCAAAATGGAATTGATACGTGTCGGTGCCGCCCGGGAAACTGTGCCCTGGATTCGCGGGAATTGGGAACTGATCGACTGCCGTTTCACGGGCCACCGCAATCGTCTCGCCGGCTTGAAGCAGGGCTAACGAAGGCGATTCAACTTCGGGCTGAACCGGGCCGGCCATAGTAGCGTTGACCGTGGCCAGACTGACTCCCAAGGGCACGCACGAGTAGCCGGTGGATTGGGCGCAAACTGGCGGTTTTGGGAGCAACTGGAGCATCTGGTCTTCGCGCGCCGCCAGGAAATTCATCCCCGCCGCCTGATATTCCTGCTCGCTAGCGGTCTTTACCACCAGAGTGACGTTATTCGTGTCATAGAAGCCACCAGCGTTCGAATCAATTTGCGCGACGATCTGCCGGTCGCTCCATCCATTAGCAGTAATCTGAAATGACACGCGATTGCGAAAGATTGGGGACCTCAGCACTCCGCGTGCGGCTCCCGTCGGCGACGCGGATGCGTAATGCAGGCTGCTCAAATACACCTGGCCTGACGTGTTGCCAAATCCACAACCCTGGATCACGAACGTCCCATCTGGCCCGGACACGGGGCTGAACCAGATCCCCGACTTCTGCCCGTCCACACTGGCAATTCCGCCTATGCATAACTGTGTCGGATTCGGAGCCCGAGTGCCGATCATTTGCGGTTTTGGCGAATCAGGAGCTTGGTGCCGAGTGGGTCCGCTCTGAGCTGCTGATGTCGTCGTAGAAGAGCCGTTCAGTGTCGTCTGACTACCAGACGCAGACATCGTCTGGCCTGCGCCAATCCGTGGCGCAGCGCCGTTTTCCATGAGTTGCGGGTTTGTTCCGCCGTTCAGCAGCATCCCGTTCTGCGGTGTGCCCGCGGGGCGCACACCGCCTGTGAAGGCACGAGCACTCGCTCCCGAGGACAAAATAGTTTGTGCTGCCGCACTCTGCTTGCGCAGCAGACCCGTCACGGCGGAGTTACCGCCATCGCCGTCTGGCGTAGTACGCGTTGGTCTCACCAGAACGGAGCGAGCCAAGGCCGACGAAATCAACCGGTTGGATTTCCAATTCCCGGCGGTCACCGCTGGGTTGGCCGCCCTCCCCTGTATCAGGGACGTTGCCATCCTGCTTTGGATCCGGTCGCTTTCTTGCTGGGCCAAACATTTTCCAATGCACAGCCCGGTCAGCAGCAGACTCAGTGTCAGATTCCTACGCATTTGAATTCCTCCCCTTCATCAGTTAGCCTCATGGCCTTTGCCAAGGAGCCGGCATTTACTTGACCGGAATCGTCAGTTCTTTTGCCTTAGGTCCGGACGAGTCCGCGCTGAAGCGGTGAAACCCGAACTGGGCGATGCGCTGAGATACCGAGTTCACTGTCGCTTCAACCTGCATGGAGTTCGTATTCCAGTTGTCTCCGCCGGAGCCGCCGGTGAATGTGTCAGAGAGTGTTATGGTCTTGATCTGGTCGACGGTTACGGGTCGGTTAAGGAGGACCTCAGCCCCATGGGAGCTTCCATCCGCCCTTCTCTGACCGTGATTGACATTCGGCTCAAATTTCGTCGTGCCGTCAGAGAAATGAATCGTGATATTCAGATTGTCATTTCCTCCCCGAAGATCGTCGTTTCCGGTCCGGAACCGCAGCTGCAGCTGGCTGACCGTGCATCCTGCGCTCAAAATCGTGGTGCACTGAGGATGGAGCAAGCCCGTAGGCTTCGTCGCTTGCCCGTAAACTGTCTTTCCTGTCCAAAGCCAGCAAGTGATGACAACCACCCCTTTAATTACCCAGTTCTGCCAGCTGCAATTCATCAAGTTCATGGTCCGTTTCGTCCCCGCTACCGCATGCGCCTGAAATACAGCGTCAGAGTGCAGGCCGTCAAAGGAAACGCAGATTAAAAGACGCTGACTTGGTAAGCACTGCTATCTCAAAGGGTTGTAGCGACGGATGACACAGAGATGCGATTCACAGAGGCAGATAGTGGGACCTGCAACGAGCCTGTCCGATTGGGGGCCGGGGAAACTTTGGTTAGGTACGGCGTAGGAGACAGAACTTGTGCAGGCGCCTGTTAGCGGGTTGAGCGATTCTCAGCGACCACTGTTGCGCTGGACATTACTTCTTCCGCGTGACGGGCGACGAGCTCATAAGCACGGTTGCGTGTTTCTGCGGCGAGCGCTTTCAGCTGCTTGTGCCCCAATGAGGAGTTGATTTTTAGTTCTAGTTGGCCCAGCGCAAGTCGCGCTTCGATTTCGAAGTTGTAATAACCCAGTCGTTTGGCGGTGGCAGTGACCGAATTCAGGCGCCGAAAGGCCGATGCTGAATTTGCATTCTCATTCTTTGAACTTGCCATATCCACTCGCGCTTGCTGAATCTGAGCGGACAGTCTCAACGCAGGATCCGAACTGGTAAGGCTGAGGTCAGCTCCGTGCTGGGCCGCTTGGCGTGCTTCGTCCAGTTCGCCTTGCATAAGCAAGGTCCGGCTTAAAAGCGTATACGCGGCGCTTGAATCCGGATCGCTTTTTTCCTTCTCAAATTCAGCGAGTGCAGCTCGAATCAAAGACCCAGCTTCCTCGGTTCGACCTTCTTCGATGTCCAAAGCGGCGAGCGCGGCCTGGCTCTCGGCGGTAAGCTCCAGCGCACCCATCTTCTGCCGAATAGCCAGCGTTTGTTCGAATTGTGAACGCGCGCCGGCCAGATCGCCCTGTGTCTCCAACGCCTCGCCAAGGACAATCATCGCACTGCTCAGGTATTGATACCCTCCATGGGTCGAGAGGTAAGAGTCGATTGCCCGCTGCGCCAAACGGTGGGCATCCTGAACTCGCCCCTCGGTTAAGCTCAAGTCGGCCAGTCGATACAACAAATAGCCCGGATTGCTATTCTCCCGCGAGGTTTCTACTTTCAACGCTTCCTGATACGACTTCTCCGCCGTTTTCAAATTGCCTCGGAGGTAGTAGATGTCCGCAATATTGCCCATCGCGGTCACCTCGTTGTTCAGATCGCCGCTCTGCTCGAATTCGGCCTTAGCCCCGCGGTATAACTGTTCAGTGCGATCCAGCTTTCCCTCATTCTCATAGGCAATGGCCATGTTATTCAGAACGGACCCTGTTTTTTCGTGTTCTCCTAGACCTTCCAGCAGGTTCAGCGCTCGCTGGTACGTTTCAATTGCGCGCTCGTAATGGCCCTGAGTTCCGAGCGTGTCTGCCATCTGGCGCACAGAGTCGGCGGCAGCAACCTTGTTTCCAGCAGACAGGAAAATGTTGAACGCATCTTCGCAAGACGGCAGGGCCTGATCGGGGTGTTCAGTGTAGTTCAGAAGCATGCACTCTTCTTTTCTCGCCAGCGCATAAACCAGCTTCTGTCCTCGGCCGGATGATTTGCTCATCGCGCTTCGTACCAAGACCAGCGCCGCCGGTTTGTCATCTTTCATCGCCCGCGATTCCGCTAAATCAATTCGCGGATCATCGGATGAAGGCGCCGGCAGGCTCCGCAGTTGACGAATAATTTCCATCGCCTGAGTGCCGTGACCCGACAAGCTCTGCGCCGAAACCAGGCGCAAGGCGTATTCCACGTTGTCGGGAAACAATTCAAAGAGCGCGTGGTACACCGACGCCGCCCGCTCCTGCCTTCCCATGCTCTCGTAATATTCGCCTTCCACTAACAGCCGCTGGGCCCGAGGCAGGTCGGTGGACAGGTCGAATGCCTTTTTGGCTTCTTCTTGGTACTCCTGCTGGTACCCTAGTTGCGAGCACGCATGCGCCAACATGGCGTGCACCAGCGAGAATTTGGGATCGATTTCGGACGCTTGTTCGAGCAGGTCCTTGGCTGCGAGTGCATCAAACTGCCGCAGCTTCGTAACTCCAAGGGAATAGAACCGTGCCGCTTCTGGATCCAGCGGCAAAGCAGCGAGCACGCTGGCTTCTTCGGTGCCCTGTAACTGCTCGACACCAAGGCGACCGCGCAGTTGGGCGCCGATTCGCGAGACCAAACGGAACAAATCCTGCCGGCTGCCGACCTCTGCAGTTTCCGTCAGTATTTCGCCCGTCTTCCCATTCTGCATACGAACGTCAAGCCGCAACTGACCCTGATCAGCTGTGCCGATCATCATGTATGAGCCCAGCACCAGCACGTCGCTGTTCAGGGCGTCGCCAATGCGTGTGCTGGTGCCGCGATCAAGCGAGTCGGCTGAAGGCCACGGGGCAGAGACTCGCAGGTTGGAGACATCTTCTCCGGAAACCAGTCGCAATTTTTCGCCACCTGAAAGTTCGGTGCTCAACATCTCCGAAAGAGCTACCGCCAGCCAAGCATCTTCCGCACGGCCCGACAGATTCTGGAATCCAAGCACCGCAACCGACTTGCGCATCTGGACGGAAGATACGGTCGGCTTGGTCCCCAACCGCCCGTAGTACCACGCGAGCGCTACGCCCATCGAGAGCAGCAGGATGACAGAGGCAAAGACTGCGTATATATAAGGAGAACGGCGCCGTTCCAAGTTCGGAACAGGAAATGCAGTTATCGCCGAAGCCTGAGCGGAAGATTGAAGACTTTCGACCGGCAATGTGGCATGGCGAAGGGCTTGCTCCGAAACCGGTTCTGGGGTCTTCTCCACGGCAACCGGGGCGATGAAGCGGTAGCCGCGTCGCGGGACCGTCTGGACGAACCGCGGGTTCTCGGGGTCGTCATCGAGCGCGGCCCGAAGCCTCTTGAGGATGACGTTAAGACTCCCGTCAAAATCGACGTACGTTCCCTCGGGCCACAGGCTCTGCCGCAACTCCTCTCGAGTCACAACTTCGCCTGGACGCTGGAGCAACAACATCAAGAGCTGGAAAGGTTGATCCTGGATTTTGACCCGAAGACCGCCCCGTGTGAGCGTATTGCTTGTGGAATTTGCCTCGAATAACCCGAAACGAAAGACATTGCCGACGTCGGCCGTGCTTTCCATGAGCCCGCCCCCCATGAATGTGGCTGGAATCATAGCATTGACGGTAACGGTCTGCCACAAAATACAGCGCTACCTTAAGTAGTGTTGTGCCACGTAAGTCCGTTACAGGGCAGACCCGGAGTGCCTCCTGTTTTCCGAACGATTCCACGTGTCAGCAAACCTCCTAGCATCCTCAATACAAAAGGTTTGTCATGTCAGAACGGTTTAATTTGCGTTTCATTTGACCCTTCGCCCGCTTTGACGCATTCTGCCGAGCGTTGGAGTGAGACCAGTTTTGTCGAAGGAGGAGCACCGTGAAGAAATTCGTCACAATGTTGTTCGGATTGGTCGGCTTCGTTTTGCCGCTTACTGTTATCGACGCGAGCGCTGCCTGGGCCCAGACTCAGAAGTCAGCGCAATCCACGATTAAGCTGCAGTCCCTGAATATTAAGCCTGGCCTTTGGGAGAGCACGCGAACGATCAAGAGGACAGGCGAGATACCGATCCCTACTGAATTGCTGAACCGATTGACACCAGAGCAGCGCGCCAGGATGGAGGAGAGAATGAAGGCGAACTCCGGTGGACACACCAGCGCCGAAACCGAGAAGCACTGTGTCACCAGGGAGGACCTGGAAAGAGACAGATTGAAGATCGCCGAAGCAAAGGAATGCACCACGACCGTGGTCAATTCCACAAGCACAAATCTCAAGGGAAGGATTGTCTGCGAGACAGCGGGCATGCATGTAACCGGCATGCTTGAACTGGTAGCGGCTGATCCAGAACATGTCAATGGCTCGTACCATTCGACGATGGACGGTAACGATCACACCATGAACTTTGAAGGCACGTGGACCTCCAAGTGGCTGGGCTCCAGCTGTGGCGATGTGAAATAAGGAGGAGGGGATTGCCGAGGGCCAGCCATAGTTTAAGTGTCGGCGCCCAGAGGAAACAGCGTGGGCGTATTGGCGTCTTCGGACTGATTGCCTGCTTGTTCGCGGTCTATGCGGTGGTTGTGGTGCTGGATCCCTGGGCCTTTCATATCGGTGACCGCTCGACGCCCCTATTGTATTGGACGGGGACCGGCAAACTGGTTACGCAGCGCGGAACCTACCCTCTGATGGTTACTCTCTTCCCCGCGTCGCACTTCTCGCGCCTTCGTCTTGATGGCTTGCGACCCACAGGAGGCATACAGGGCAACGCGCTGCTGTGTACTTCACGGGGCGTGACGCAAAATCTCGACCTGAGCGGCACGATCTATGGCGGATGGCGGAGCACCGACGGTGCCTTGATGGATTTTCGTCTGCTTGAGCGGCGAACTGCCCATGATGCGCTCCTCGGTGGCAACCATAGAGGCTACTTCGACCTCTTCGGATATTGGCACGGCCC